>NZ_JADEVE010000301.1 GCF_016125955.1 Acetomicrobium sp. S15 = DSM 107314
CTAAGAGGGAAGCGACCTTCCCGTAGCGGTCGTAGTTGCTTATTAAGTTAAACCTGGTAACGGGGACGAACATGAGCGAGTTGGCCAGGCCGTGGGGGACATGGTATGTAGAACCCAAGGGGTAAGCGCAGGCGTGCACTGCAGCACACCCGGCCTGGGCGAAAGAAAGGCCTGCCAAAAGGCTTGCCAAAGACATGGCCGTACGAGCTTCTGTGTTTTTGCCATCTGCGTAGGCACGCACCAAGTAACGCCCTATGAGCTCAAGGGCGGCCTCCGGATCCTCCACACCCGGGAGATCCACGACAACCCGGTCGTTGCCGTGGCGCTGGATAACCCGGTCTGTGTTCCCCTATTGGTCAATTATATTGCGAAGGACAGCAATCAGTC
>NZ_JADEVE010000302.1 GCF_016125955.1 Acetomicrobium sp. S15 = DSM 107314
AACTCCTGGACGCGGTGCAGTATAAAGTCGCTCCCGAAGACGCCACCCGTGGCGACGGCTACGGCCTCCTTTTTAAGCTCCCTGGGGCCTATTACGTCGTTTTTATAGTTGCGCGCCCCGGTAGCATAAATACGAGCCAGGAGATAGGGCCTCTTCGCCCCTTCGTTCTGCTCGTGAATGAGGTCGGACTGGACCACCACCCCACAGCGAGCGTTATAACCCGCGAGATCGCCCGACGACGTGGGGTCGAGGTGGAGGCAGGCGAGAGCAAATACTCGATCCTCGCGGAGTTGTTCGAGGAGTTCGTGGAAGAAAAGCTCGTGCAGCCCACGTTCGTGTTCAAATATCCGGTCGAAGTGTCACCTTTG
>NZ_JADEVE010000303.1 GCF_016125955.1 Acetomicrobium sp. S15 = DSM 107314
AGAGCAACGGCCTGCTTTCTTGCTGTGCCGTGATGACACTCGAAATTGCAGCTTTTCCTAAAATTTAAGGCTTCCCTCTTTAAAATTACTGTGTTTTTTTGCTTCTGCCCTACAGCCTCTAAACCAATCATCCGACTCAACATGAAACGATCACAGGAGGTAAACACCCAGTAGGTCAGAAAAGTAGGTGTCAGAGGCTATATTTATGATACGGCCCCAGCCCTGTGAACGCATGTCCGGGAAGACCTCGCGCGCACACAGCCACATGCCTTTGACATTTACAGCCATAACTCTATCCCAATCG
>NZ_JADEVE010000304.1 GCF_016125955.1 Acetomicrobium sp. S15 = DSM 107314
GGAGCCTGGGATTGGATCAAGGAGAAGGCCTCCAGTGTCGTGGGCGGGTTCGATGGAATTCCAGAGATGATAGCTCATGCCCTCTCAGGCGTAGGAGAGTCGATGTTGTATCCGTTCAGCTGGGCCTCGGACACGATCGCAGGAGCCTGGGATTGGATCAAGGCGAAGGCCTCCATTGTCGTTGTCTTGTTCGGTGGTATTCCACAGATGATAGCTAATGCCCTCCCAGGCGAAGGAGAGTCGAGGTGGTCTACGTTCAGCGTGGCCTCGGACAGGATCGCAGGAGCCAGGGAGTGGATCAAGGAGAAGGCCTCCAGTGTAGTGGGCTGGTTAGGTGGAATTCCAGAGATGAT
>NZ_JADEVE010000305.1 GCF_016125955.1 Acetomicrobium sp. S15 = DSM 107314
CCATGCTCTTATTATTAAGGACAAGCAAATAGAAGGGATCTGTAACCATGGTCGTAGCTCCGATTTTGAAGACAGACGGCCGCTTCTCTAACCCCATCACATACACAAGATCTCGAGGAGCGTTTTTCCTAAAAATCATAGATTCTTTATAAAGTTGCATTAAAGCCGATGTTTTTGGGGTAAGAACCTCCCAGGCCATCTTAAAGGAAGCTATGGCGCGTCTTCAATGGCCTATGGGTGGGATCGCTCTTCGGCTTATTTGCGGGTTTACTCCTTTGGCTCGTCGTAAAGCTCACCACAAAATTTAGAGCTCAAGAGGAAGGAGAAGTTTGACCAAGCGCTACGACGT
>NZ_JADEVE010000306.1 GCF_016125955.1 Acetomicrobium sp. S15 = DSM 107314
CTCGTTCCCCTCTTTGATGACATACGATTCGAGCATCGTCTCCACAGCGAGCGCGCTGGCCTCTCGCCCCAGCGACATTCCTCCCATGCCATCCGCCATTACAAACAGAAGCAATTTAAAAGGCAAAGATACAATAATGGGAGGCAGCATTATCATGCCCATTCTCATAAACACGCTCGCCACTATCATGTAAACCACGATAAAAGGGATAAATATTACCACACCCATCTGAAAGGCTATCTTGAGCTCGCTCAACATGAAGGCCGGGATCAATACGCGCGTCGGAAGGTCATCCGGCGTTTCAGCTTTACGTAGGCAAAAAGGGCCAAGTCATTGCGGGAATCTCGATACCGCAGCGATATAGTCATTCCCCAATTCAGACTTGCCACGAGTCGGACATCGCTTGGGC
>NZ_JADEVE010000307.1 GCF_016125955.1 Acetomicrobium sp. S15 = DSM 107314
TCCACGGGCAGACCGAGGGAGGAAAAATAAGAGATGGTGGCGAGGTCATCCGATCTGCAAAAAACCTTCTCATCGCCGAAGAGTTGCACCTTTAACGACGAATCCCACCCGACTTCCAGAAGAAGGCAGAAGAAGCGAGCCAGCTCATCAAATATATGGGCCCCACAGAGTATAAAGAGTTCATGATGCAGATTTACAATGACTTAGAGGAACTATTCATCCGCATAGTCCGAGAAGAAGGAGTGGCGGCAAGTTGAAGATGCGCCGCATCTTGGCCGTAGTCTTGCGCTATCTCTACGTTTACAGGCGCAGTTGGGT
>NZ_JADEVE010000308.1 GCF_016125955.1 Acetomicrobium sp. S15 = DSM 107314
GACGGCCTCAAAGGCGAAGGCATGCATTTCAAAGACGCAGACGACGTCCTCTCGGCGTTGGATCATGGCTTAGTTCATATAAACAGCAAAATCAAGTTTCTCTTAAATAATGGAGAGTGGATAGAGACATCGCCGGGATGAAGTTCACGCCGCCCAAAAGTTCGCTGCTTCCGAAGGTAAAGCGCGGTATGCCGAGCGTTATATCTATTCCTATAGTGGAGAAAAAGAGCCCCAACAGGAGCGCTATACAGCTTTTGACCGTAGTGATACCTGCCCTGGAGCGCCTACAGAAGGAGGGCGAAGAGGGGCGGCGTAAGATCACCCAGTACACCAGAGTGAGCACAATCTTTTTCGCAGCCGTTCAGGCAGCGGGCATGGCTTTCTG
>NZ_JADEVE010000309.1 GCF_016125955.1 Acetomicrobium sp. S15 = DSM 107314
CCATTATTTATTCCTCCTCCCATTTGCCCCACGGGCAAAAGCGGAAACAATCGCATTTATTTCGCTCTTTTCCAGATTAACCCCTTCCTCTGGATCCGAGACCCTTACGTCAGGTACATCATTGGCGTCAGCCTGGACGTCTTTGGCCGGCAGGGGCGTAAGTCCAAAGCGTGCGAATTTGTCCACGTCTTTCCCAGAACAGTTTCCTATGTCCACAACCTTTTCTAACAGGTCAACAGTGGGCACAGCGATGACGCACTCTCTTGTGG
>NZ_JADEVE010000310.1 GCF_016125955.1 Acetomicrobium sp. S15 = DSM 107314
GGATGCGTGATGTTAGCTACAGGGGCGCGCTTCGTCCGTGCCCTACCTTCGATAGTTCCGCAGCGAACTTCCTATGGCGCCTCTTTCGACCCACGCTACACTACGCCCATAAGGGCCAGTGAGCAGCGCTACAGATATCACAAACGCAATCAAGAAGAACATCATTTGAATTAAAGCCTAACGCCGCGTCGCAAAGAGGGCCGACTCCACGGGCAAAGTATTATCCACCAAAATTTTATCATGGCCGGAGGGCACTGACACGTCTTCAGACCTTAAGGATATCGGCTTGAAAGCCGACGGCCGGGTTGGTACATTATGTTTTTGGTACATTATGTTTAA
>NZ_JADEVE010000311.1 GCF_016125955.1 Acetomicrobium sp. S15 = DSM 107314
CAAGCTCACTTACTCCGTTAGGACATTGGCGCTGTGCGCCGTGGTCGTCGCGCTTTTCTTCCCTTGGTCTTTAGGCAAGGCGATGGGTCTCTCCGGCGTTGGGCTGTTCGTCATAGATCGCTATTCCTATGCACGAACCCAATCCCAACGATATCAGCGTAGCCGGGTGCCTGGCCGCCACCAAGTCGGCCATACCTACATGCAAGACGGTAGACAAGCCTAACTCGCTGTACCTGAGGGATATCGTATTCATGACCCCCGAAGGTGCCATACTGGGAAGACCGGCCATGGCGGCCCGCAGGGGCATTCCTGTTAGGCTTTATGAGATGCGTCCGAATCGCCTCACGCCGGCTCACAAGACTGGACACTTGGCCGAGCTCGTCTGCAGCAACTCGCTCGGCGCAGAGCTGTTGACGAGCCCAGCCGGCATCC
>NZ_JADEVE010000312.1 GCF_016125955.1 Acetomicrobium sp. S15 = DSM 107314
ACCACTACAGGGAGAAAATTTATTTTACCGATATCGATGGTCGTCCTTTCGCCATAAAGCAGATGAATTGCCCCGGGAGCATCCTCATTTACAAGAGCCAACTGAGGAGCTACCGCGATCTGCCTTTGAGGATGGCGGAGCTCGGCACTACCAAAACGGCCCAGCGCTACCGTGCTAAACTCTATCCCGCTGAACAGTTCGGGCCTTCCAAAACAGACCCTCGGCAGACCCGTTACCAGGTCGCCGCCTCCTGGCGAGAGAGACCCTCTTTGGCCAGCGAGCGCTCAACAACGTTTTGTGTTGCTATGCCAGCATGATCCGTGCCCGGCAACCAGAGGACGTTGTATCCACACATTCGCTTGTA
>NZ_JADEVE010000313.1 GCF_016125955.1 Acetomicrobium sp. S15 = DSM 107314
CCACAGCTCAGCGACAAACCCTCCGAGGGTCGGCCCAAGTCCTGCACCAAGCAGGATCGAACCCTGGTAAAAACTCATCATCCGCCCTCGACTTTCCTGAGTGCTGATGTCGGCCAACATCACCATAGCGGCGGTTGTATCGGGCCGTCTGACAGGCGATATGGCAGGGCGAGTCTTGCGTAAACGATCATAGCAACAAGCTTATTTTTGGTAAGCGTGTCTTATTGAGCGGTTGTCAAGTCTTGTAATTGCCTTACGACATGAATCTT
>NZ_JADEVE010000314.1 GCF_016125955.1 Acetomicrobium sp. S15 = DSM 107314
ACGCCCGATACCGGGATATCCCGCAGAAAGGCGAAAGGCACGACGACGAGGGCCGGCACGGCCATGTGAAGCAGCTCGAGCGTATTCGTGCCGGGCTGTGTCAAAGCCATGTCAGCATCCGCAAGGACCTGGCGAGTGCCAGGCGAAGCCTCCTGTCGAGTTCGCAATCGCCTTCGTCGAACAGCGCTGCTATGTCGTCCGCCGTCGCACCGCAGGATACCAAGGCCCCGTCCCTACGATGTTCTGGTTGGTCTGCCCTGATCTCGTTCGAGCCTGTTCTGCTCTCGAATCTGCGGGCGGCGTGGGCGATCTCGAAAGAAAGATGGGACATCGTTTGAGCGAGTGGATCTCTTACTCCAACAGATGTGCTTCGTTG
>NZ_JADEVE010000315.1 GCF_016125955.1 Acetomicrobium sp. S15 = DSM 107314
CCCAAAAACGCGGCGACTATTATGCCTACCGTCACCAACCCCGCGGCCAACAACACCTGAAACGTCAAAGAAAGACCGCTACGAGTCCTTGATTCAGTCATCTTCGTTACCACCCCTCATGAGTTTTTAACGACCAGCCTAAACGATTAATGAAAACGCTTCAATCTATCCTTCTTCTAAATCGTTCCCGCCCGATAAATCTTACGACAAAACCGGTCTTGTGCCAACCCTTGACCCCATGTCTGCGAAGGTTTAATTTAACCAAAACGCGTCCTCACAAAGCGAGGTGCAATTAAATGAGTGAAGAAATCGTCTTAACGTGGGAATCGATATCGGTGCGCGCAAGGGAGCGCCTTCAAGGGATCTGTTTCCTGTGCAAGGTTTGCGACGGCAGGGCTTGCGCGGGACAAATTCCAGGCATAGGCGGGGTTGGCACAGGGAGCTCGTTCATCAACAACGTATCTGCGCTGGGCGCCATAAGACTCAATATGCGGACGCTCCACAGCGTAGCGGAGCCAGCCCTCGAAAGCACGATATTCGGGCACAGGATTTCCATGCCGATCTTGGGAGGTGCCGTCGCCGGCGCAAAGGTCAACTTCCAAGGCTGCATAAGCACATGGGACCTCACCTGGGCTCAAGTGGAGGGAGCTCATAAAGCCGGCACGATCGCGCTGACGGGAGACGGCCCCCAAGCAGAAGAATACGCCATGGGGCTCGAAGCTATTAAAAAGGCCGGTGGCGCGGGCATGCCGATCATAAAACCGAGAAAACCCGAAGAGATAATAGAGCGCATCCGCCTGGCCGAAGAGGTCGAACCTGTGGCGGTGGGAATAGACGTAGACGCGGCAGGGTTAATCAATATGAGGAGGTCGGGGCAGTTCGTAGGGCCTTTAAGCCCTTCGACCTTAGAGAAAATCTGCTCCTCGACGAAGCTGCCCGTGGTAGTAAAGGGCATCATGACAAAAGACGAGGCAATTGTAGCCTATGAAGCCGGCGCAGCGGGGATAGTGGTCTCAAACCACGGCGGCAGAGTGCTCGACCACACGCCGGGCACGGCCGAAGTCCTTCCCGAGATAGCTGATGCCGTAAAAAGCAAAATAACCGTGATGGCCGACGGTGGCGCAAGGAGCGGCACGGACGTGCTCAAATTCTTGGCGCTCGGGGCTGACGCCGTCCTCATCGGAAGGCCCGTAGTGTGGGCCTTAATGGGAGGCGGGGTTGAAGGGGTTTGCCTGCTCTACAAAAGGCTAGCCTCGGAACTCGAAATCGCCATGATCCTCACCGGCTGTCGATCGCCTGAGGTGGCAGATAAATCCATCATATATACAACTAAATAGTATAGTTAAGGCTCCTCTTGAAGATTGCGAGGAGCCTTATTAAAGGGTGTGCGTATTTAAAACTCCTTATAGGCGCTCTTCGCTGCACCGCAGACCGGGCACTTGTCAGGGGCAGCCTCGGTTATGGTGTGACCGCACACAGAGCAGATATAAACCTTGCCCACCTCCAGGTCTTTGCCAGCCTTGGCTGCTTCCTGAGCCTTACGATACAACTCTGCGTGGAGCTTCTCGGCCTCGAGCGCAAAGGTGAAGGACCTTGCAGCCTCTTTCTCGCCCTGAAATTTGGCTGTCTCTAAATATACGGGATACATCTGCTCTACTTCGAAGACTTCGCCCATTATAGCGCCGCTCAAATTCTCAGCGGTCTTTTTGAGGCCGAAGACGCCGCCTGCCGTCACAGGATGATCCCCTATATCGCCGTCAAGGACGGTAAAGTGGTTATTCGCATGGACCCACTCAGCGTAGGATATAGCATTGAAGAGCCTCGCTATATTGGGAAAGCCTTCCTTCTTCGCTGCCTCGCTCCACGTCAAATAGCGCATATGCGCCATGCTCTCGCCGCCATAGGCGGAACGCAAGAAATCGGCAGTCATCGCATTTTTAACAGCCATACTCTAAACCCCCCTCACAAGAATTTGTATTGCTTTTAAACTATAATCCATAGAGCTTCGAAGCGTCAAGCCCTCGAAATGCCTCGCTTACTTAAGAGTAACATTGCGCTTGGAGATCGAAACAGAGCCGCTATTCCCTTTGAAGACAAATGCCGGTCGTTGGATATCGGCTTTCGCAATCCCAACTATGGAGACTTGAAGTTAGAGGCGCTTGCGCCGGATGTTTTCCTCATTAGGACATAATCAAACTCTGCCAGCGGGATTCCGTAATCCCTCGCAACGATCCTTCCCGTCTCTTCCACCCGCCAACCGTCCTCGGTCAGCTCCTGCAAGGGCAACCCTTCAGGGCTCCTGCCCACAAATAAAACTGCCCTGGCATACCCTTGAAGCCCTTTAGTCTCAGGGAACCATTGCTTATATATGAGACTCTCTTCCCCTACGAGGTTGGGACCGGCGGTATAGGCCACTCCCTCTCTCTCGGAGTCGTTTTTGCCGAAGAGCTTTGTGCGGTAAAAGGCAAGCTCGCTCGTGACCTTGTGTTTGTCCATGCCAACTATAAGGGGCTCTTCCCCCAGGGCCTTTTCCCACTGGTCTTCCAACCCCTCCACCTGCCGCGCCAGATCCTCCCAACCAACCATAGGCGCATTTTTTGGATACGCTAAGATCGGGAAGCCCAAAGTCGCATAATGTAGCGCGAAGCCGAAGACCAGCAACACAACAGCTATAGTGGGAAACCATGCCCTCCTCAAGAAGGCGACCAGCTTGCCCTCACCGCTGACCATATGCCATGCCATTATAGGAATGAGAGAAAGCCAAGCGGGGCCCGTCCAGTTGAGCTTGACCTCTCGAAAAAGGCTAAAAAGCGTAAAGACAGCGACTGGAAAGAGAGCCGTAAGGGTCAAAAACAGGAACTTCCGCCTCCCCAACGACGCCATCGTCTTTGGGGATATGGCCGCTACGGCTGCTGCCACGCCGGTGGGCGAAAGGAGCAACAATAGATACGCCACCGTATCGAGAAGGGAAAATCGCGTAGGACCCAGCAATCTGCGCGGGCCTTGAAAACTGAAGGAGATCCAGTTGTGTTGGGCGTTCCATATTATTGCGGGAGAGAATATGGCGAAGGCTATGAGGAGGGCCAGATATGGCCTGACGCTCAACAACTTCTTACGGGAGATCGGATCAACGAGCATAAAAAGGAGGGTCCCGGCCCCTAACAGTGCGATAGTATACTTAGACAAGAGCCCCAACCCGGCACAAATACCTACGCCCCACCAGGCCGCACGCTCCTCTCCGAGGAGGGCCCGTTCCAAAAAATACAACGTCCCGGCCCAAAAAGTCACGAGCGGTGCATCTGGCGTCATGATCATGCCGATGCCGAAGAAGAACGGTATGGTCGAAAAGAGCAGCAGAGCAGGCCAAGCCACAGACTTTTCAAAACAATTTCTCGCCAAGCCGTAGATGAAGAAGGCGGCAATTACCCACGAGAGGAAAGCGCCGATCCTGACGAAAAACTCCGTATGGCCGAAGATGCCAGTGAAGAGCGCTATAATCCAAGCCACCATAGGAGGGTGATCCAAGTAACCGATATCCAAGTGCTGAGCGTAGTTCCAATAATATGCTTCCTGCGGTATGAGCTCCATGGTGCCCATGAAAAAGAGGCGCAACAAGGCCGCATAGGATACGACTAATACTGTCACCATACCCCAATATACCTTTTCGCTACGCCTCAGGCTGGTCACAGGGAAAACGAAGAATGCCGATCCCAAATATGTAACTGCAGCTGACACCGCAATCGCCAACGTTACGGCCGCAAGCGGCGGCCATTCCCAAGAACAAGCCGCTGTGGCCAGAACCCCTCCGCGCAGGAAAAGGGCCGCCCCGGCCACGGCAAAAAACGCCACGCATTCCCTCCTGGGCGAAAGGTGAAATTGTCCCCTTCCGAAGGCGGCCTTGGCATTATAGAAATTGAGGAAGGCTGCGGGTATGAAGCTCACCACATGAGCTTGGCCTGGAGGAAAGCCCAGGGAAAACGCAGCCCAAAAGAGCAGAAAATCGAAGACCATGCCGGAGATCCCCACTACTGACGCGTAAACGCCGCCCCTTACGCTTCCTCCTTTGATCATACACCTTCCCCTCTCTGTCAAGGCTCGAAAAATAGCACCGCCATCAATTATCCCACGCCATTATCATTTCGCGGTTAGCACTTGGCCGGGTAGATCGCCTGTGGGCTTTCCATCGGATATGACTGGAATGCCGTTTACCAGGACATGCGCGATGCCATCCGGATATTGCCGCGGCTCCTCGAAGGTGGCGCGATCGGCAACACGAAGGGGGTCAAAAACCACAACATCGGCGGCAAGTCCTTCTTTTAGCACGCCGCGGTCTGTCAGGCGAAAGGCAGCAGCAGGAAGGCCCGTCATCTTTTTGACGGCTTCTTCGATGAAAAGCACCTTCTCCTCCCGGACGTATTTGCCTAATATCCTCGGGAACGTCCCGAAAAGTCTCGGGTGAGGCTTCCCCGAGCCGTATATGCCGTCTGTTCCAACCATAACCCAGGGCCTCTTCATGACCTCGATGAGGCTTTCCTCGCAGTTCTGGAAGACGACCATGGTAGCCTTGTTCTTTTCCTCCAATACGATGTCTATGACGGCGGCGATGGGATCACAGCCGCGTTCTGCAGCGATAGCAGCTATGCTCTTGCCCACGATCGCGGGGTTGTTGCTTCCCACGGAGGATACGATCACGTTCTCCCATCCTTCTCTCTTTCCCCGGTCCTCCCAGGAAGGCGTAGGGTGAGCGAACGATTCCTTGATCTTTTCCCTCTCTGCTGGATCGCTCAAGCGTGACAGGAGCATATGAGCGCCGCCGGCGTGTACCCATGGCGGCAGACAGGCCGAAAGGGCTGTGGAGCCGGCTATATATGGATATTGGTCGGCTGTTATCGCTAACCCTTCTTTCTTATGATTTTCCAGATTGTCCAAAATTTCCTTTGCTCTCCCCCAATTGTTTTTGCCGATGGTCTTCAGATGCGATATGTGGAGGTGTACACCGGACGCGCGGGATACATCAAGCATCTCGCGATGGGCGTCCATTATGCTGTCGGCTTCGTTACGGACGTGAACTACCAGGGCGCCGGAGCGTCCTGCCACAACCTTGCACAACTCTACGAGCTCATCAAAGGCGGCATAGCAGCAGGGAGGATATATGAGACCCGTAGAAAGCCCGAGCGCACCAGAACACATGCACTCATCCAAGATTTCTTTCATCCTGTTTAACTCGTCTCGAGAGGCATGACGATCTTCCATGCCCATGACAGCTATGCGCACGGCGCCGTGGCTCGCAAGTGCTCCTATGTTATTGATGATCCCCTTCCTGCTATACTGTTTTAGGTATTCGGCAAAAGAACTCCAATCCCATTCGATATTTGGCGTGCCCAAAAGCCCTGCCAAATGCTCTTGAAGCATCTCCTTCGCACCAGCGGAAGTGAGAGGAGCTAAACCCAGGCCGTCTTGGCCCAATATTTCCGTGGTAACCCCCTGCCTTACCTTTTCCTCCAAATGGGGATTGTCGAGAAGCATTAAGTCACTGTGGCTATGCGTGTCGATAAACCCAGGAGTTACACAGAGCCCACCAGCATCGATGACGGTTTTGGCTCCTTCCTCTATGCGTCTGGCAATCGAGGCGATCTTGCTGCCTGAAATAGCCACGTCGGAGATAAAGCCCGGGGCACCTGTGCCGTCTATTACGGTGCCGCCCTTGATCAGCACGTCATACATGACGAGATCCCTCCTTAGATCTTAGTGATAGGCTCTTAGTCGGCACATCTGCCGCCGTCTACTAAAAGAAGCGTACCCGTGACGAAGTCAGAGGCTTTCGAGGCGAGGTATACGATCGCTCCCGCCACGTCCTCGGGGGTCCCGAGCCTCCCCATGGGTATGCTCCTCGCTATGCTTTCATAATGATCGCCCACCTTGAGATAATCGCGCGTCAGGTCGGTCTCTACATAGGCCGGCCCTATGGCGTTCACGTTGACGCCACAGGGGGCGAGTTCCATGGCGAGTACCTTGGTCAAAAGCAAAACACCGGCTTTGCTTGCCGCATACGCCGAATGGTTGGGATGCCCAAGCACCGACGACACGGAGCCCATGTTTATGATTTTGCCGTGCCCCTGAGCCTTCATAATCTTGGCCGCTTCTTTGCAGCACAAGAAGGTCCCCTTCAGGTTTACGTTCATGATCTTGTCCCAATCTTCTTCCGGGAACTCCACTACGGGAAGCCTCTTGTTGATCCCGGCCATGTTGACTAAGATATCCAACTTGCCGTAAGTCTTCATTATGTCGTCGAAAACCTGTGAAACCTGACCCGAACGGGTGATATCGGCATCGAAAAACGATATATCCCTTCCCATGGCACCGAAGTCGCTCTCGAGATGCCGCACCTTCGATGTGTCCAAGTCCACAACCGTCACATGGCAGCCGTGCTGCCCCAAGGCCAAAACTGCTTCTCTGCCTAAGCCGCCGGCTCCACCAGTGACGGCTGCTATCTTGTCCGTGAGGTCAAAGAGGCCTCTGTAATCTTTAGAGAGCATCCTTATCTTCCTTCCCTCTCATAACGGCACCTTGGGAAGAAGACCCCACCATTGCCCTGTAGATATCGAGATATCCGCCTGGGAAACGCCTATAGGGCCTGCGCGGCGTGGCGCATTTGAGGCGCTCTTCTATTTCGGTATCCGAAAGTCGCACATTGAGCTTCCTGTTCGGGATGTCTATGTCGATCACGTCGCCATCCCTGAGGGCAGCTATGGGACCACCATCCGCAGCCTCTGGGGACACATGGCCGATACACGGCCCCCTCGTGGCGCCGGAAAACCTGCCATCCGTAATCATGGCGACCGAGTCACCCAGACCCATGCCGACGATGAGCGCGGCAGGTATGGAAAGCTCCCTCATGCCAGGCCCTCCCTTGGGACCTTCGTACCGCACCACGAGTACGTCGCCTGGCTTTACCGTCTTGCCCAGAAGCGACTCCCTCACGTCCTCCTCGCTGTCAAACACCTTGGCCGGCCCGGTGTGGACCATCATTTTGGGGTCAACCCCGCTTTGTTTTACGATGGCGCCTTCAGGGGCGAGGTTTCCCTTAAGTACAGCAAGTCCTCCTTCGTGGCTTATGGGATCGTCCAACGGACGAATCACATCTCTCCTCACGATTTTGGCCTTTTCCAGGAGCTCGCCGAGGCACATGCCGGTAACGGTGAGCACCTCGAGATTGAGAAGAGGGGAAAGCTCCTTCATCACCGCGCCTACGCCGCCCGCTTCGTGTAAGTCCTTGACGTTAAACTGCGCTGCGGGCTTAAACTTCGCTATGCACGGCGTCTTACGGCTTAAACTGTCGAACATTTCAAGCGGTATAGATATGCCAGCCTCCGCGGCAATAGCTGGCAGATGCAACACGGCGTTCGATGAACCGCCCGTGGCTAATACAAACTTAATGGCGTTCTCGAAGGCCTTTGCTGTCATTATATCCCTCGGCCTTACGCCTTCCTCAACCAACGCTACGGCGCGCCTGCCGGTGTATTTTGCGAGCCTCAGGCGACCCGAAGAGACAGCCGGCACAGTAGCAGCCCCGGGGAGGGCCATACCTAAGGCCTCTATGACACATCCCATGGTGCTGCCCGTTCCCATCATGGCGCATACGCCGGCAGTGGGGCAACTTTCAGACTCGACCTGGATGAACTCTTCATCGCTCATGGCTCCCACGCTGACCTTTCCCATGCCCTCTTTTATGTCGCACATCACCCATTCCTTGCCCAAAAATTTCCCCGGCACCATGGGGCCGGCGGGCAAGAATATAGAGGGGAGGTTTATTCGCGCGGCGGCCATAAGCATGGCCGCAGGGGACTTGTCGCAGGAGGCCAAAAACACCGCCCCGTCAAAGAGGTCTATGTGGCCACCTATCATAGTCTCTATTTCCGCGGCCATGAGCTCTCGGCTGGGTAGGACATAATGCATTCCTGCCCCTTGAGCCCATCCGTCACAGATAGAAATCGTGTGAAACTCGACAGGCACGCCACCGGCGCTCCACACACCGGCTTTCACGTGCTCGGCCAAGGTCTTTAAATGCATGCACCCAGGGTGAATCTCGCTATAGGCGCTCACTACGGCTATTACGGGCTTGTTTATATCCTCGTCCGTATATCCGGCAGCCCTGAACATCTGCCGCGGATAAGCTCCGGTGACTCCTTCAAGAACCTGATGTTTTCGACTCGTCATTTCTCCACCCCCGCAAGATCTTTAGGCGTTATGATATATTAGTCTAAACTATAAATGCCAAAAATGCAGCGAGCGTGAAAGGCCATGAATATTGTCGTTCTGGTAAAGATCGTGCCCGATATAGAAAAAGTCACGTTCAACGTGGAAAACGGCACGGTGGACAGGGCTTCCGCACCTCAGGAGGTCAACCCCTTCGACCTGAACGCCCTCGAAGAGGCGGTAAAGATCAAAGAAAAGGTCGGTGGAAGGGTGACAGCCGTGTGTATGGGACCTCCCGAAGCGAAGGAGGCCCTCAAAGATGCCCTGGCGAGGGGCGCCGACAGGGCGATTTTGCTTTCGGACAAGAAGCTGGCCGGCTCTGACACCCTTGCCACCTCATACGCGCTCTCCAGCGCCATAAAAAAGCTGGGCGAATTCGACCTGATATTGTGCGGCGAAAAGGCCACAGACGGCGACACGGGCCAAGTGGGGGCCGAAACAGCGGAGCATTTGGGCATTCCCCACGCCTATTACGTCTCGCTCCTTTCCATCGAAGGAGAAAAAGCCGTCGTGCATTCAGAGATGGAAGACAGGCTCCTCGTCATGGAATTTCCTCTGCCAATGTTAGTCTCCGTGACCAAAGACATAAACACCCCCCGGCTGCCATCGCTTAAAAGCAAGCTCGCTTCCCGCAAAAAGGAGGTAGAGGTATGGTCCGCCGTTGACATAGGAGCAGACGAAACTAAGCTTGGTTTCCCGGGCTCTCCCACGATGGTTTACAAGGTAACGTTTCCCACCGAAGAAGGAAGAAAAGGCCTTATTTTCAAAGACACAAACGAGGGAGTCAAAGGAATAGCCAAAGCCCTCACGTTTTTTAAGGCTTAACCACCTACGCGTAACCTCAAGGTCAGGTCTTTTCTTTTGTATTTTTACCCCTTCTAACTCTTGTTCTCCCTCACTTCTACATCTACCTTAGCTCACCCGCGCAGGCGATGACTTGACTCATCTCATTTACCTCTTTTGAACCGTATCTCTCATATCTAAAAGCAGAACCACTCTGACCTCATAACCAACACTTCTAATTGAGTAAGAGGCTGCCCGAAGTTTTGCCTGCGCTGTGGCCTGCAACCGACTTTACTCCCAATAACACAGCAAAGATACTGATATGCCAGCTGAAAAATCGATTAAGTTTTTCTTTAGATTGATATAAAAGGCAGGGTATTGTTTTTGGTAACAGGCGTCAGCATTTCAGTCCATATATAACATCGAGGATTGAGCCATCACGATACTCCACTATCGCAGCAATCCGCGATTCGTCAAATCCAATTGGATCCATACAGCCAGTAAGAGTTTCTGTTTCCATACGTAGTTTTTCAATATCGATCACGCGAACGCCACCTTTAAGGGCTAACTTCAGAAGGTCCTCCCTGCGTGGGCTGATACATACGCCTCGTTCGGTAACAATCGCATCTACGCACGCGCCGGGGGTACAGATGGTTTGGACATTCTTTTTGATAGAAGGCAATCCCTTACGGAAGCTAGGCAAGACTACTACAGTTAACGCCGCACCAGCTGCTGCATCGGGATGGCCCCCCATCCCGCTACGCAAACGCCCATTATGACCAGTCAAAAGGTTGACGTTAAAATCCACGTCGACATCAAGGGCACCTAAAACGGCTACGTCGAGTTGATGGGTCATGCATCCGGCATTGAAGGGATTCGCATACCAAGAGGCATCAATTTCATAATGGGTAGAATTTCGAAGCATAGAAGCCCCCATAGCTGGGTCGAAACTCTGAACATCGTAAAGAGCCTTAAATAGACCTTCTTCCAGTAAGGGAACCATATCGGCAGTGATGCCACCAAGAGCAAAACTGCCTGCAACCCCTTTTTGCTGCATATATGCACGCACATATTGCGTCACTGCCATGGAGATCCCCCCTCCACCGGCCTGATAGGAAAAACCAGGACGAATGGCGCCAGAGGCAACGATTAGTTCATAGGCATGATAAGCCAATGCCAACTGTGTAGGGCTTTTGGTGACGCGTATCGATCCAGTAGCCAACTCTCGAGGGTCACCGATAGAATCCAACACTACCACTTGGTGTACTAAATATTGTGGGATGGAAATACGGGGAGTCAGGGGGAATTCGACTAAATTATCAGTAACTGCGATTACATGTCTGGCAAAACGGGCGTCATGAATGCCATAACCTAAAGAACCAAACGCCGAGGGGCCACTTATGCCAGTCATGTTGCCGCACTTATCACATGCAGAGGCGGCCACAAAAGCCACATCGATAGATATGGATCCCTCCTCTACAGCTCGAGCGCGGCCGCCATGGGTTCGGATAACAACGGGTGGGAGATATTCATTCTTAGTCTGATAATAGTCACCCACAGCACCTCGAATGGAGGCACAAATCTGTCGGATCAAACCAGAGTTGATATAATCCACTACAAAGTCATGACACTCTAATAACGCTGAACTTACCAGCGTAAGATCCTTAAATCCCATATTGTCAAGCTCTGCCAGTACTTGAGAAATCACTCTATCGCCATTTCTTAGATGATGATGAAAACTGATAGTCATTCCGTCGCGAAGACCAGAACGCTCAATAGCTGCTCGCAGGTCAGGCGCTACTTTATTTGTGTTAATTGGAATCACATCACGCTTGACTGCCGCAATAGCATTGAAGGTAGGAGACGTAGTAACTCCTGTTACTCCAGCGAACGGACGAACGCTACCTATCCCTGACAGCTCAGTAGGGACTAAGCGTCCGGCTGCGTTTTTTACCATATTCACGGCAATACCTCCTCGGGATCACAAGGAATGCCAGCTTGCGCCAACACGTGTATAGCTTGACGGATAACTGGACCATCTACCATCTTTCCGTTAACGCTGAAGACGCCACGCCCTTCTGCACGAGCTACCTTCGCCGCGGCAATCACATCCATAGCGTGGAACAAAATCTCCTCAGGAGGATAAAAACCTTCGTTAATAACTCGAATCTGAGAAGGATGAATTGCTGACTTGCCAGCAAAACCCATCGCTGCAGCCAACTTGGTGCTGGCCAGTAGACCTTCCATATTGTCAATGTCCGTGTAAACGGAGTCAAAACAATCGATCCTCGCTGCTTTTGCTGCTAAAACTACACGACTTTTTACATAAGCTAATTCTTCACCAGACAATGTCCTTCGAATGCCCATATCAGCCATTAAGTCCTGTTCACCCAATCCAATACCTTTTACGCGAGAACAACTGCGCACTAAATTTGCTACATTCTCTACGGCTCGTGCCGATTCCAGCAGGATGTGAAGGCCAATACCGCCCTCAGGCAACCCATTAGCCCTCTCGAGCTCTGATATTTTTCTATCAACCGTACATATGTCATCTGTAGACTCAACTTTCGGCAAGCGAATCACATCAGGATTTGCCGGAACAACCTCTATCAAATCCGCCTCCCACCATGGAGTAGACACATCGTTAATTCTAACCACTTTCCCAACATCGCCAAAAGAAAGACAACGCAGCGCATAGGTTACAAGGCGTCGAGCTTCATCTTTATGCCTTGGGGCCACGGCATCCTCCAAGTCAAGAATTACACAATCAGCGCCCAGAGAAGCACAACTTTGTAGCATGGCTGGGTTATTACCTGGGACAAAAAGCAATGAACGCTTAAGCTTTAATGCCATCTGGCATCTTTCCTTCCAGCGCTCGCTCAAGTGCTACCTCTATCCTGGCACAAATCACAAAAGTCAAGGCGCCAAAATCTTCTACCGCCAAACGAACCTTCGGCATGCCATAACGCGCTAAAATTTCTCGAATCAGTGTATCAGTACGAGTAGCAAAAAGCTGACTGTTTTCACCCCTATAAATCCACTCTGTCCTTTCAGCCGGCTCGACCATAACGAGGCAGTCGCACTTTTCGCTGGAACCAGCCTGCACTGTATGTAAAACCATCCCCTACCTCCTCCGTTGCTATTTAATCATTCACAGAAATCATTTTTTAACGACAATCTCATCATTTAGGGCTCATACGAACCATGGGTATAGATATGCTTCTCTGAACATGCGCCTTAAAAATATTATTGTAGAGAATATGACGATATCCGCGCTCGTTGCTTTGTGAGTAGATAAAGGAGAAGCAAAATTATTAACCCGCAAATATCCGAAAGTATACCAGGATAAAGCAATACCAACGAACCTGTCAAAGCTAACAAACGTTCATACCAATGTAGAGGAGCCATCATGTAGTTTTCCGAGGCGGAGGCTAACAAAAACACACCGATAATGGCTGTGACCACGGCCTGTGTCGTAGTAATCCAGCTGGTAACGTTGGTCAACAAGATCTCAGGAGCCAAGACAAAAATAAAAGGAACAATAAAACCAGGCAGTGCTAACTTTACAGCAGTAAAGGCTGTCCTGTTTGGATCTGATCCGGCAATGCCAGCAGCAGTATAGGCTCCCACGCAAACCGGAGGAGTTACCGTAGACAACACAGCATAAAAGAATACAAACATATGGGCATCCAAAGGATTAACACCTAACAAGACCATAGCAGGGGCTGCTACTACACTAGCCATGACATAGCTGGCCGTTGAGGGCATTCCCATACCAAGAAGTACGGAAAGAATCATTGCCATTATCAGTGTAAATATCAAATGTCCCTGAGTTAAGGCAAGAATGGCGTCACCGATACGCAAGGCAATGCCGGTAGCTCCCATCATGCCAACTGCTACTCCGA
Organism: Acetomicrobium sp. S15 = DSM 107314; assembly: GCF_016125955.1. Lineage (NCBI taxonomy): Bacteria > Thermotogati > Synergistota > Synergistia > Synergistales > Acetomicrobiaceae > Acetomicrobium > Acetomicrobium sp. S15 = DSM 107314. The sequence goes on from NZ_JADEVE010000315.1 coordinate 12,945, forward strand.
CAATAATACAAGCCATAGCAACTGAAAGAGCTACCTTGGAACCACTCTCTAAAGCAGATATCAGTGCCTTCACGCTCAGACGATCAGATTTCTTCACAAAACTAAGGAGCACGCAGCTGATAATGCCCCAGCATCCTGAATAAAGCGGATTATACCCTTTTACAAGAAAGTAAACTATGATAAACAGAGGAATTGCTTTATAACCGCTATTTAAGAACACTTTGCCAGCCTTGGGTAATGTATCCTTGGAAAGGCCTTGGAGTCCAAGTCGAGAAGCCTCAAGACTGAGAGAACACCAAATACCCCAGAAATAAAGAAAGGCAGGAATAATCGCAGCCAAAATGACCTTAGTATAGGAGATACTGAGGGCATCTGCAATTATGAACGCCGCGGCACCCATGACAGGAGGCATGATTTGACCACCAGATGAAGCTGCTGCCTCTACGGCTGCAGCAAAGTGAGACGGATATCCAATTTGTTTCATCAGCGGAATTGTAAAAGTGCCAGTAGTAGCCACATTAGCCGAGGTACTACCGCTAATGGTTCCCATAAGGGCGCTAGACACCACAGCAATCTTTGCCGGCCCACCTTTACGATGTCCCGTAAGAGCCATGGCGATGTCATTGAAAAAATCCGCTGTATTGGTTACCTTCAAAAAGGCTCCAAACAAAATAAACAGATAAATGTAAGTGGCAGAAACACCTGTTACCAAACCAAAAAGGCCATCGGTGGTAAGATAGAGTTCTTCAATAATACGGGGTACCGACAGCCCAAAGTGCTGAAGCGGGCCGGGCATAGAACGTCCAAAATAGGCAAAGAGTAAAAATAAAGAACAGAAACAGGGGAGAATATAACCTAAGACTCGGCGTCCAGCCTCAAAAACTAAAGCCGTGAAGATTCCACCAAGGACTATTTCATAGCCATAGGTTATACCTGCACGCAAGGCTATGCTCTCGTAGCCAAAAAAGACATAAAGGGCACAACCAGCTGAAGCTATAGCCAAAAACCAATCCAAGAGAGACGCTCGATTTCGTGGCGAATTTTTCGAAGCTGGATACAACAAAAAGATCATAAATAATACAAAAGCCACGTGAAAGCTACGCTGCTGCATGGTAGGCAAGAGCCCAAAAAAAGCTGTATAGAGTTGAAAAACTGCAAGGGAAACCGCCAACACCGTAATGAGCTTGCCTACAGGGCCCATTAAAAGGCGCTGCTTTCCTGCTTGGGTAGCAGTAGTTCTATTGGTGGTATTAGATGGCGTAATAATGGAAACAGGAGAACTCATAAAAATCACCTCTGATTATAGATACAAAGCAGTAGGATAGAACATTTAGACCCTCGTTTTTAAACATCACCCGACATGCGCCTTAGACATTCAATTGTGCCCATCGATCCGAGCTGCCAATTGTGTCTAACCTATCCGCACCGTTTTTGCCAGACAGGAGCGCTAATTTAACCCCGTGTTCATCCTCACGCATTTGCTGTCCTTTGAGAGCCTGAGACTACGTTTACGCTAACTCGTCATAACAATTTAGCTTGATAATGTAATCCTTAGAGCATAAGCATTTATTTCCGCTACAACTGCCCCTTCGGATTTCACCTTACTGTGAAGACTCTCATCTTGGATAACAGGCTGCACTGTCTCGCCTACCAGTAGACCTTTTCCCAGAGGTAGCATCCTGAGCATAAATTGGGGGGCACGGCCCCCCAAGCCATTAAAAATACAAACTACTTAAGCAGACCAACTTCTTTATAATATCTCAAAGCACCGGGATGAATATCCATGATACAACCATTAAGGGCGTTCTCAATGCTGAATTCAGCAAAGTAATTGGGAAGCCGGTCTTTTAAAAACTGTACATTCTCATACATCATCTTAACGGTCTTGTAAACTACATCTTCCTTCATATCTGCGTAAGTAAACAAGGCTCCTACCGCTGCAATTGTAGGAATGTCCTGATCGTAACCCTTATAGGTGCCTGCAGGAATGACTGAGGGAATAAAGAAGGGATTTTGTTCTAAGATCATGGCGCGTTGCTCTGGATCAATGGGTAAAAGACGCACGTTTTTAGTGAGCATATCCTCAACCTGCGCGTTGGGATAAGTGGTAAGCCAGACGTGGCCTTGCACAGCACCAGTCTGGAGAGCCTCCACAACTTCAGAACGGCCATAACGATCAATCTTTATATCTTCGTCTTTTATTCCATAAGCGCCGAGGATGATGCGGCAGTTAGTTTCGATGCCCTGACCGATAGAACCATAGTCAACCCGCTTGCCTTTCAAATCGGCAATGCTTTTGATGTCGTCACCATTGACAAGAATATGAGCAGGCATAGGATAAATTGCCGTTACAAAACGAATCTGTTTGAGGGGGCGCCCCTCAAAACTACCGATGCCGTTCCACGCCTCATATGTTGTTGCAGATTGAGACAGGCCAAATTCCATATCTTTTTTCTCAAGAGCAACCAAATTTTTTGCTGAGCCACCAGTAACGGCCGTATAATTAATGCCATTTTTTACAGAATTTCCCAACTGGGCGATGGTATTACCGATCAAATAAAAGCCACCGCCTACGGTACTGGTCCCAATGCGAGCAAACTCAGACGCACACGAAATCCCTGCAACCGCAAACACAAGCGTTGCTGCCAACAGAATCCCCACCATGCTTTTGCGAATCATACCTATACCCCCTTTGTTCTTAAAGTTGTGCTGTTTGCCTGAAATTACAATTACCCAACAACAACTCTTTTAGCCTTGCACATAGCAAGCTTATTTAAAAGTCATCAAACTGCCCTAACGAGCCTTTTCAATTTCAGTATGCCGAAAACCTATCTTTTGCATCTTTCCCTCTTCCTTCTTCTCTCTCGAAAACTCAATTGTAGCCCTTAGCTTAGAGACACTGCCCTCATGTCATCCATGGTTGCACCTATATGGTGTGAGATTTCAACAGCAGCGTTTTTTGCTTCTTCTATTGTTTCTTGTGTTATCTCAAATCGCGATGCTGGTCCACTTACACTTAACGCAGCTATTATTTTATCTTCTTCATCAAATATAGGCGCAGCGACTGCCACAACGTCAACATCCCGCTCGCCAAAGCTTACTGCGTATCCTTGCCTACGAACTTTTGCTAATTCAGTCCTAAACAAATAAGGATCGCTTATAGTATTTTTAGTAAGGGGTTTAAGTTTTGTGATGGCAATAATTTCCTCTATAAATTCTTCAGGCTGCCACGCTAAGAGCACTTTGCTCGCAGCGCCGCAATATGCAGGAACTTTTTGTCCCACGCGAACAGCCTGCCGCACCAGGTGTAATCCTTCAGCTTGTTTTATACAGACACGATCGTAACCATCAAGAACGTAAAGGTTCACCGTTTCCTGAGTCGTGTCACGCAACCTCTCCATTACAGATTGTGAAACATAATCCAAATTTATGGCACTTTTTGCCACGGTGCCTAGATGAAAAAGTTTAATACCTAAGCGATACTTGAGCGTTTTTGTGTCCTGACATACGAAACCTTCTTGTTCGAGTATTCGCAATAACCAATGCACCGTGCTCTTAGGCAAACCGGTCTTTCTCGCAATTTCGCTGACTCCCAAGACGGACGCCTCGAGCGAAAACGAAGAAAGCACTCGCAAAGCTCTACGTATTGGCATACCTACCAGTCTCGTATTTTGCTCCCCCATCTAATTGCTCCCTCAAATATCCTGCGCCCAAACTGACTGAAATTAATGGCGCTCGGCCTTCGCTTTTTCCAAGCCTCCACGATCTCTATAGCGAAATGCTATCTCATCCTCAGTCAAATAACGAGACTCGAGGTCGCGAATTTTGTCAAGCCTAACCAATTCAGTAAACTCCTCAAAAGTCAGAACGTTGGGGATGTCTTTGATGGTTCCCTTCGCCTTGATATACTCAAGCGCTTGCTTTACACCACAGGCAGCAGCCATAACAGCAGTTACAGGAATGCTAACCCTTGCCGCGCCCCACTCTTGAAGCTCTTGGATTGTCACAAGTGGGGTTCTGCCGCCTTGAAGTAAATTAATCGAGACAGGGGCGTCTATTTCTTTTATCACGCGCTTAATCCCCTCTACTGAATCGACAGCCTCAACAAATATCAAGTCGGCCCCTGATTTTGCATACATGTTGCCACGACGAATTGCTTCGTCAATCCCATAAACTGTATATGCATCAGTTCGGGCGTTGATCACAAAATCAGGGTCTTTAGCAGCCTCACGTGCTGCTTTGATTTTAAGCACCATTTCATCAGCGGATATGCACTGTTTTCCCGTAATATGTCCACACCTTTTGGGACTTATCTGGTCTTCCAAATTAATTCCCGCAGCCCCTGCTGCTTCAAACTCGCGGACAGTATAATAAGTATTAACCGCGTTACCGAATCCATTATCGCCATCGGCCATGACGGGTATATCAACTGCACTGCATATATTGCGTGTGATGTCTAACATTTGAGTCCCACTTAAAATGCCAATATCGGGTAGCCCCAAATAAGAGGCGGCGAAACCAAATCCAGAACACTGTACCGCTTTAAAGCCTGACACTTCTATCAAACGAGCTGAAAGCACATCGTATGCTCCCGGCATCACAAGAATTTCAGGATCATTTATCAGTTTTTTTAATAATGTAGTTTTGCGCACTGCTTTATCTCCCCTCTATGTTCAGTATTATTGAATATCGTTCATATATATTGAAGACCTGTTGAAAGCTTAAATTATACGGACGATTTTGTCAATAGGCCGAGAGGCTGTTTGAAAATTTCCTTTCGCACCAGAGTCAGGTTAGGTCGGGCCTTTACTTTTTATGTTCTTGCCCATTATTCTCCCTAGCTCTTTCCTCTTTAGCTTAAACAGCATTGGCAACGATGTGATAAAAGGAGGTGAGACTAAAACCGATTCTCTTTTTAGAATTGCACCTCGCTTGTTATGTGCATCCGTCTCGAATAGATCGGATATTAAAGCCTGCCCTTAGGGCTGCTATAATAGGTCTTACTTAGAACGAGGTCCTTATAAGAGACCATACGCATATTCAATCAATTCGCCCTTGAGGGCAGCTCGGCAAAAGGCCCTAAGATCGAGCCTGCCCAACTAACAAATATATTTGTTATGGAGGAATCGAGATGGAGAAGGGGAAAACGGTCATGGAGCTAAGTCATCGAATCGTTTCTGATCCGGAAATCTGCAGCGGCGAGCCCTGTGTGGCCGGCACAAGAATACCTGTATGGGTGATATTAAGCCATCTGGCTTCCGGTGAGGATATCGAAACCATCCTGCGCAACCTCCCTCGCCTAAGCAGAGAGGACATCCTGGCCTGCCTGGAATATGCGAGCTATTTAGCGACAGAAAAGGTGGTACCGGTATGAAATGGTCATCGTCCTCGATGAGAATGTCAGTCTAACTTTGGCTTCTGCGCTTCGGCAAGCGGGCTATGAGGTTATATTGCTATAGCTGAGACTGCTGAGAGAGGCATGGTCGATGCTGAGGTGTGGAAATTAGCAAAGGCACGACAGGCAATCCTTATTACCAGGGACTACGGCTTCGCTAACCCGGTACGCTTCAGGACTCAGGAAGTTGGAGCTGTAATCTATCTCCGTCGGGCCAACTTGAGCTCCGAGAAAGAAGCAGAGCTGGTGATGAGTTTCTTGACTGCCCATAAATTAAAAGAGGAATATGATGGGCGCTTGATTACTCTGTGGCCTGGCGGGGTGCGAATCCGTTGACGGTCACATAACCCTTGGGGCCAGGTCTCTACTTTTTGTGTTTTTAGACTACCTAACTTTTTGCCTCCAGGTCCATCCTCTCACGTCTTACATCTCACATTTTTGCTTTTTCTGCGGGGTTCGTGGTTGGATATTGTATTGTTAGTTCTTCACCTTCGGCCATCTGAGCAGGCGATAGTTTCGCCCAGCTGCTTCTTTTAGAATGCGGTTGCTTTTTGCCATGCAATTGGGCTTTGAATTTTTGCCCTCTGCTCATTTGAGTGAATCCGTCATATCTTTATTTTAACAGTTTAGCATATGATACGTCGAGTTTCTCGTTTAAGAGAAGGAGGCTCTCTAAAAGGACCTCCGCTCCTGCTATGATGTGCTCCTCCTTCGTGAACTCCTCAGAACAGTGGCTTAAACCCTTAACGCTTGGGACGAAGATCATGCCTATAGGCGCGATTGAAGCTACGTGCATAGCGTCGTGCCCTGCTCCGCTTGGCATTTCTAAATACTCGTATCCAAGATTGGAACACGCCTCTTTTATGGTAGCTATAATATTTTCCGAACATAGGGCGGGATAGGCGTCGCTTGCAGTTTCGAAGGATACGGAAACATGGCATTTTGCACTTGTATCTGATGCAGCCTTCTCGACTTGATCCAAGAATGTATCGATTTCTTCTTCCGATATGCTTCTCACCTCTAAGTCCATGATGCATAAACCGGGGATCACATTGGGAGAATTGGGGAAAATCTCTATGCGGCCAACTGTGGCCACCAAGGGAAAACTGCCCTGCCAATCTAAAGCCAAGTCGTGGACGAGCGAAATCATCTGAGAAGCTCCTACCAGCGCATCATTTCTGGCCTTCATTGGAGTGGTGCCTGCGTGATTAGCCTGTCCCCTTACGGTAATCTTTACGCGGCGGATCGCCACGATGCCCGAAACCACTCCTATAGGAATGCCAGCCGTATCCAGTACGGGGCCCTGCTCTATATGCAGTTCCATATATGCAGCGATATCGCCGCGTTTCTTTAGAGGTGCGTTTAAAAGGTCTGGATTGCCCCCCATGCGCTTTATGGCATCTTTAAGCGTTTCGCCGTTGGGATTGTTGCGCAGCAGCATTTCTTGAGATAGGGTCCCAACTATAGCGCGGCTTCCCACACAGGAAACGGCGCCGTAGTCGCTCACTTCTTCCGATAAGAAGTCCACTACCTCCAAGGGGAATCGCAAAGATTGGCCAGAGCGATGAAGGTAAGATGCCACCGCCGCACCGGTCAATACCCCTAAGATACCGTCATATCGCCCGCCACCGGTAACTGTGTCTGTATGAGACCCTATCATTATGGGCGGCCTGTCGCGATCAAGTCCTTCCATGCGTCCAATTAAGTTTGCCGCCGCATCAAGCTTTACATCCAAACCAGATGTCTCAAAGTGGCTTTTGAGCCATTCTCTTCCCCTTAAGTAAGTTTCTGTAAAGGCACGCCTCGTAAAGGGAGGAGCACTTTGATCTGTAAGGGTGGCCATCTTTTCAATAGCCCTAATTAAAGCTTTACCATCTATTCGGCCTGTCAATATCAACACCTCTATCGCATGAGTTAAAAAATTTAAAGAGCTATCCTAACAGTAAGTTTGGAAGCCATGTAGCGATCTGCGGGAACATAAAGAGTGCCACCAGCACAATTATGTCGCACAACACAAAAGGCCACACACCGCTGAAGATATCCTCCAACGATACGCTATATTCATGCGGTATCACGCCTTTCATAGCGTAGATGTTCAAGCCAACCGGAGGTGTTACTCCACCTATTTCGGTCAGCTTGAGGGCTATTACGCCGAACCAGATCGGATCGTAACCCAATCTCACAACGAGCGGGAAAACGACCGGCAGGGTTAGAGCATATATACCTACGGGCACCATAATCATCCCCAAGAGAAACATGATCCCTAAAATTCCTAGCATGATAAAGACCCTTGGGATATTGAGATTTAGCAAAAACATGGCCATTTCCGTGGGGAGCCTCGTCAAAGCCAAGACGCGGCTATAGAAAAGGGCGCCGATATTAATCAGAAAAAGCATGGCCGTGGTATTGGCGGATTCTTTCATGGCAGTGTTAACAATGCTAAATTTTCGGATGCTTCCCTGAAAGTAGCCAAATACCAGGGTTAAAATGGCACCTACGGCTGCAGCCTCCGTGGGCGTAAATACTCCTGCGTAGATGCCTCCGAGGACGGCGAACGCTATTATGATAACTGGCCACATATTCCAGACCGCTTTTCTCCTCTGCTCAGGGGTAAAGGAACTTTTTGAGGCTTCAGGCGCCAGCCGGGGATTCCTCTTAACGGCATAAATGATGTATATCGAGTAGACAGATGCGGTAATGAAACCAGGAATGACACCGGCCGCAAAGAGTTTACCCACCGATTGCTGCGTAAACATGGCATAGATGATCATCATCATGCTCGGCGGAATCATGGAAGCAAATGTCCCAGCGGAGGCAATACACGCTGTAGAGAGCCTCTTGTCGTAGCCGATGCGCTGCATCTCAGAAAAGACCATTTTGCCAAAGATCGCCGTTGCGGCAATGGAGGAGCCGGAGAGAAGTCCAAACATCGCACAACCAAAGCACGTGGCGATGGCAAGTGAACCCTTTAACCTTCTGGCGAGGGCATATACGCCGTTGTAAGCCCTCTGGGCATAGCCGCCATAAGCAGCAAACGCCCCCATTAACGTAAATAACGGAATACAAGTCCACGTGGGCGTAGCGATAGAAAAATAAGCCGCCTGGCCAAGAAGAGATAGCGCGCTGTCGACACCGATCAACAAAGTGGATATTAAAAAGCCACTTAGGATGAACGCTAACCCTATCTGTAAGCCTGTGGCCATCAATGCCAAAAGCAATAATACGCACAAGGTACCGCCCGTCACGAAGTCCATTGGCCCACCACCTCCCCCCGCGGCTCAAGCGCTAAAATCATTCACAGCGTTTATCAGCATCTGAATCCAGAAAAAGGCAATACCTACAACCATCACGACTTTCACCGGCCAAAGGCGCAATTCCACAACCCCCGCAAGCGCTTCACGGCTAACATAAGAGGCAATGGCATCCTGAAGCAGAGCATAGAAAAAAATGCCGATGGATATGAGAGCCAAAATGTAGGCCGACAGTTCTATGACACGCTTTATTCGAGGAGAGAAGGCATTTTTCACTATTTCCAGGCTTACATGCTCCTTATGTTCTTCACAACGGGCCATCCCAAGGTATATTACGATCATCATGACAAAGACTGAAAGTTCTGCCATCCCCTGAATAGGCTTACCTACATTGCGACTGCAAACATCCATTACCAATAACACCATCATTACAAGCATAAGCCACCCGCAGAATGCAGATAGCGCTTCATTTGTCTTATGAAAAAAATGTTTCATTTTTTAAGCCCTCCCATCCCCATACAAAGAGCAAAACGTGGGGCATCGTGCCCTTAAAGACACTGTGCCCCACATTTTACCTACTGCTCTCGCTTTATGGCTTCCTGAACAAGGGCTCTCAGTTTTTCCATTACTGAAGGCGCGGTTTCAAGACCGGCTTCTTTAGCTTCCTCGATCCACTGTTTCTGAAGATCTTGTAGTCTATCCGCATTCTCCCACTTCGCTATGTCCTCTTTCGACATGAACGTGACGGTGCAACCTGCAGCACGCTGCTCTTCAACGATCTTGTCGAAGGTTTCGTCATAAACCCTGGAGAATGCCGCTTCGGCAATCTCACTTGCCTTGAGCATCCCATCTTGGACATCCTTTGGCAGTTTGTTCCAAAAGTCGATATTTACAAGATGAAGGAACGGTTGGGCATACCACAATTCCTTAGAAACCAAAAGGTTGGGCGCTGCTTCATGGAACTTCATCAGATGCAATCCGTCATAATTGGTAAAGCATCCTGTTATCGTGCCAGTCTGCAGTGCCATATACACGTCGTCCCATGCGACAGAGACCGGAACAGCCCCCGCGTTTTCCAGGAACCTAAAAGCCCACTTGTCGCCGGCTCTCCATTTTTGTCCCTTTATATCGTCTATGCTCTTAATAGGTTTTGTGCTACAAAAGGCGCCAGGCAACCCGGCTGTAAAGAGCAACGGCTTTACGTTAGCCTTGGCGAGCTCCTCTTTCAGCTCGGGGATCTCCTCAAAGGCTTTGCGGTAGAGCCACACCATATTCTCGAACTTGCTGGGACCACGAGGGAAAAGTTTAAGGGCGGTAAAAGAAACGAGTTGGCCAGGATAGTGTCCGGGGTAAATAAAACCCATGTGGGTCACTCCAGAACCTATGCCTTTAAGCGCTTCTTGGGAGGAAAGCAGCGCACCGCCCCAGAAATCCTGAATTTTCACCTTGCCTTCGGTCTGCTTTATGATCTCGGGGAACCACACTTCGCTTAGGAATTTGGGCCGCATCCCTCCTGGCGGATCGTGATTTGAGTATTTTATGGTAATTGTTTGAGCCTCACAGGTTATTCCCGTAAAGAACAAGAAAGATACGACTGCAATCATCCCTATAACCCTAACAAATAACTTTCTACCCCATGGCTGAACCTCCCTTCTTTAATACAACGCATCGCTTTTTACACCGCTTCACTCATAGAGCCAAACCTGTCAAACCCTCTAAACGACACGCCCTATAAACCTTCCCCATCCAGGTTTGCCGACCACCTCCTTCCCATCGTAGACCACCTGCCCCCGCACGATCGTAGCTATTACGCGCCCGGTCAGCTCCATTCCGTCGTAAGGACTCCATTTGGCGCTGCTATAGCTTTTATCAGCGCTAAATCTCCACTTGTCTTTTGGATCCAACACAACTATGTCTGCATCGGCGCCTACGCGGATAACTCCTTTTTTGGGATAGAGTCCGAAACGGCGTGCAGGTGCTTCACTAACTAACTGCGTAACCATCGTGACGTCCATACCTCGCTTAGCCGCACCCTCGCTGTAGATGAGCGGCAAAAGCAGCTCTACACCTGGGACGCCAGAGCCATTATCGAAAATGTTAGGATGGGTCTTATTTTCCAAAGGCCAGGGGGCGTGATCAGATGTGATGAAATCTATTTCTTCACTCATAAGTTTCTGCCATAACTCTTCAACCATGGTGCGGGGTCTCAAGGGGGGATTTATTTTGCCAAAGGCTTTAAGCCTCGGCATGTCTTCCTCGGCAAGGACAAGGTAATGTATGCACGTTTCAGCAGTCACGTCGAGCCCCCAATTTTTGTAACTTCTGACAATATCAAAACCACGAGGTACGCTGATGTGAGCTATGTGGACTTTGGCGTCGCACGCAAGCGCAAGCTCAAGCAAATGCGCTATGGCAGTCGTCTCAGTAACAGGAGGCCGACTGCGACAATGGTCTAACGGGTCACCGTAGCCGCAACTTTTCAGCTCGTCCACCAAAGTCCTGACCAACTCTTCGTTCTCGGCGTGAAAACTGGTAACTACTCCGTATTTATTTAGCTCTGAAAAGGCTTTCATCAACTCCCGATCCGTGATCCTGGGGAAGCGATAAGGGTCAGTCTCATAAGTCGACATCTTGAAGGCACAGGCGCCCTCTTCTATTAATCCTTTTATTTCTCCAGTGCCGCCACTCTTGGCTATCGTGCCATAAAGAGCAACATCTACTACAGCTTCGTTATTGGCTTCTGATATCTTTTCTTTAAGGCGAGATCGATTCATCACGGGGCCAGCTGCATCGAAAGGCATGTCAATCACCGTCGTGACACCGCCTGCAGCGGCTGCGCGAGTTGTATTAATGAGTCTTTCGGGTTTGTCTTTGACGCTCGCCGAGTGTACATGGGCATCGATGGCACCCGGTAAGATCAATTTGCCCCTCGCGTCCAGAACCTGCCCTGCAGATGGGGCTTCTTTTTCTAACCCAATGGCTGCAATTTGGCCTCCGGAAACAGCCACAAACCCATCCCGCACGACATCGCCCGATGTCACGACATCACCCTTAATAACGAGATCGATCGGCATTCCCACTCCTCCTCGCAGTTTATATAACCGACGCATCTAACGCTTTAGTGATTTCTTTAGCCGCTTCAAAAAGTAGCGGCACAAATTTCCTTTCTTTTTCTTCACTGAATCTATATTCTGGCATACCGATAGTTAGACTCCCATAGATCTCTCCATGCCTGGCAACTAAGGGAACAGCTATGGCGGTTGCCCCTTCGTCCACTTCACCCGTTATAGTGGCGTATCCGAGCTCCTTGAGCTTTAAAACCCTCTCCAACACCTTGTGAGGATCGGTCCACGTCCTTTCCGTATACCTTTCCAAAGGCTTAGAGAATAGGTGAGATCTTATCCTGCTTTCCGGCATGCCTATCAATATCGCTATTCCGGTAGCGCCGGCATGGAGAGGGAAGTATCGCCCTACTTCAGAGGTCAACTTCACGCTTCGCGGCGTCTCGAACTTCTCTATGCATATCGCACCAATCTTGTTTTCAACGGCCAGTACTATCGTTTCGTCTGTGAGCTCCAAGAGTTTCATCATGATCGGTCGGGATACAGCAATTAGGGGGTGACGCATCAGTGAGGATCTGATCGAAAGTATTCCTAAACCCAAGCGGTATTTGCCGCTGTTTTTGTCTTTCTCTACCCACTCATTTTCTTCCAAGGTAATGAGAATCCTGTGGACGACGCTTTTGTGCAAGCCCACCTTCCTGCTGAGCTCAGAAATGCCAGCTTCGCCCTTTCCTTGACACAAAGCTTCGAGAACTTTAATGGCCCTTGAAATCGATTGGTTGATATAGCTATCTCGTTCCATCTTCCTCCGTCTCGATAAGAGAGACAATGTATCGCAAATTTGTCACGATAAACATACTACCTGTCCATGACTCTGTCAAGAATATGAGCAAAACTGACATTATTCTATTTTAGTGCTAAAAGCGGCGACACTTAGCCCACAAGGTTGCTTATGTATCCGACAGGGATGTGCTCTCACATTGGCGTGCGTGGACATATACACAGGTGCCGAGCGTTACCAACTTGTAACCCACTCGTGATGCATTCATAACAGAGGCCGTGATAGATTTGCCTCGTCCGAGAAACAAGAAAAGGATAGTAAATAAAAACAATTTCAAAAGGGGTGAAGTAAATTGAGCAAGGCAAAAGTGTGGGTCGTCTTGGGAATCGCGGTTTTGGCCTTAGCCGCAGGATGCATTTCATCGGAGGCAGCAGAGGCTTTACGGATAGGTCTTATACCCGCAGAAGACCAAAGGGAGATGCTCAAGCAATATGAAGGGATTATAGAATATCTCGAAGAATCGGTGGGGATGGAGATCAAGCCTTTTGTGGCCACAGACTACTCAGGTGTTATCGAGGCCATGCGTTCGGGCAAATTGGACATCGCCTACTTCGGCCCCTTCTCTTACGTCTTGGCCGCCGATGTGGCAAACGTCGAGGCCTTTGCAGTGCCGATGAGGAGCGATGGCAGGACTACCTACAACAGCATCATAATTGCACATGCCGAAACCGGCATAAAATCCATATCGGATTTAAAAGGGAAGACTTTCGCCTTCGTGGATCCAGCGTCGACCTCGGGACACCTCTTCCCCAGGGCAATGCTACAAAAGGCGGGCATCGACCCCGAAAAGGATTTCTCCAGCATGGTCTTCGCCGGCGGGCATGACGCTGTAGAGCTGGCCGTCAAGAACCGCAAGGTGGACGCAGGAGCGGACAGCGACAAGACGTACGATCGCATGGTAAAAGATGGCCTCATTGACCCTAAGGTAAACATAATCATCGCCAAATCCGATCCCATCCCGGGCTCGCCCTGGGCATGGAGAAGGGACCTCCCCGACGACCTCAAGGGTAAGTTCAAGGCTGCCATACTGGAAGTGGGCACAAAGAGGCCCGACATCTTAGCGAAGATGTCGGGCGGAATAGCAGGCTACGCTGAGGCTAAGGACGCTGACTACAACGTGATCAGGGAAACGGCCAAAATCCTAAACCTCGACCTCAAGAGCTTAAATTGAGATGGCCAGCCTCGAAAGAGAACCCATCATGAAAGGACAAATTTCCTCATATATCCCGGCCGTCCTAACGGCAGAAGTTCAAGCCCAGGAGGTCAAGAATCTGCACGACACGCCAAGCATGGTGAAGCCTCAAACCGAAAGGAGCACTAAGGCTAGTAAAACCATGATAAAGGCGCAGGATTTATGGAAAGAATTTCCAAACGGCGTTCAGGCCCTACAGGGCGTGAGCTTTGAGGTGGAAAGAGGAGAGTTCGTGGCGCTCTTGGGCTTAAGCGGGGCCGGCAAATCGACCCTTCTGCGCTGCATAAACGGCCTGATCAAGCCTACAAAAGGTGAGGTATGGATAAATGACACACCGGTGGGCGACGCCGGTGCAGATCTGAGAGCGCTCAGAAGGCAGTTGAGCATGATATTCCAGCAATTCAACCTCGTAAAGCGACTCACCGTCTTGGAAAATGTCCTGTGCGGTCGGCTCTCGTATTGCAACCCATTGTCGAGTTGTTGTCGCTTCTTTTCCAGAGCAGATTTGCATATAGCTTTCGAGGCGTTAGAAAGGGTGCACCTGACGGATAAAGCCAACGTAAGGGCAGATCAGCTCTCCGGTGGGCAGCAGCAGCGCGTAGGGATAGCGAGGGCGTTAGTGCAACAACCACAGGCAATCTTGGCGGACGAACCGGTTTCGAGCTTGGACCCGAAAACTTCCCGCAACATCATGGAGATCCTGCAGCAGATCAACGATACAGATCATATCACCGTAATAGCAAGCCTTCACGATGTTGAGCTCGCCTTGACATACGCGCATCGGGTCATCGGTCTCCAAGCCGGCAGGGTTGTCCTCGATAGCCCTGTGGAAGGCATCCGCGACGAAGACCTGGAATACCTGTACGAGCAGCAGAGGCAGGAAGAAGCCCTGCTGGAGGTGATTTGATTTTGGAAGGGCGTAAGGATGAGGGGGTACTTCAAGCCACCCCCTCTCCCCTATCTTGGTTTCTCCAGTGGCAACGGCTGTTAATCGTCGCCGTATTGGTGGCTATATATTGGAAGAGCGCCGCGGATAGCGAGCTGAGTGTTGTAATGCTCATAGATGGGATCCCCAATATATTCGACATTGTGGGGAGGATGCTGCCGCCCAACTTCTCCATCTTGGGTTCGCTCGTAAAGCCGACATTCCAGACCATCGAAATGGCCATATGGGGGACGACGCTGGCCGTGCTCTTATCGATGCCCTTGGGTATGCTTGCCGCAAAGAACTTAACGCCAAACCCGCTGCTTTATAGCGCCTCCCGCCTCATCCTCAATGCACTGCGAGCCATTTCTGAGATCGTGTTCGCCCTCATCTTCGTCGCTGCCGTGGGATTGGGTCCGTTTCCGGGGGTGCTGGCCTTGGCGGTGCACTCTGCAGGTCAGTTGGGTAAGTTCTATGCTGAGGCAATAGAGAATATCGACCCAGGTCCCGTCGAAGCGCTGGAGGCCACAGGGGCTCATAAGCTTCAGGTCATCGCCTATGCGATAATCCCCCAGATCATACCCGAGTTCGTCACGTACACCCTCTACCGCTGGGAGGTAAACGTGCGAGCAGCTACCGTCCTCGGCCTCGTAGGCGCTGGCGGGATCGGCTTTGAGCTCATGACCAGCATGCGTCTCTTTCAATATCGCGATACGTCAATGATCCTCCTCGTCATTTTGGCTGCAGTAATTTTGGTGGATCACACGTCTAACAAAATCAGAAGCGCCATCATATGAAAACGGGGGGTGCGCGAATGGAAAGGGAGAAACTCTTCGATATCCTCTCCATGGCGAGCGACGAAACCATAGAAGACGTGGCCAAGCTCGTCCTGGAGGAGGCGCCAGATGTTGAGACCATAAAGGGTCCCCGCGTGGGCCTCGTAATGATGCAAGCCAAAGAGTCTGTAGAGGACGAAATCTTCAACCTCGGTGAAGTTTTGGTATCGGAGTGCGCCGTAACGTCGGGAAACTTCATTGGATGGGGAATCTGCATGGGTGAAAACCTTAAAAAGGCCTCCAACTTGGCTCTGATAGACCTAGCCTTCGAGGCGTCTCTGCCGGTCGCTTCCAAAATCGTAGCCGTGGCGGAAAAAGAGCAGAAAGACCAAGAGGCCAAAAAAGAAGAGCTCTTTGCGGCCGTGTTGCGCTCCCGTGTGGATTTCGAGGTGATTTGAGGTGTTATCGCCATTCGAATCTCAGTACGTATTCAGACGCCTCTTAGACAGCATGGCCAGGCCTGGGAAGATCAACGAGCTACGCCAACATATTTCATGCAAAGGGAATTTCCCTGAGGAGCATCTGGCTGTGATGGCGGTGGCGGGCACGCTTCTCGATTCGGAGGTAACGTTTGCGCCACTGGGTGACAAGATGAAGGAGCTCGCTCCGCACATCTCCCTCATGACGGAAAGTCGAGTCGCAGAACCGGAAGAGGCGGACTTTCTGCTATCCGACGGCCTTTATCCCGCCACCGAAATCTCGTGCGCAAAGAGGGGAACCCTCCTCTTTCCGGAGGGCGGCGCCACGATAATTCTGGAGGTAGAAGAGCTCCTGGCCGACGGAATGGATGTAGATACCTATGTCGTTGTAGAGGGACCGGGGGTGCCAGAGAAAAGAGGCTTTGCTATCTGCGGGCTTTTCCCCGAGAACCTCGCTCTCGTTCAAGAGGCAAACGAGGAATTTCCCCTCGGCGTCGATGTGATCCTCGTCTCGAGGTCAAATAGGGTGACATGCCTGCCTAGGTCGGTCAGGTTTGAATCGCTCTCCGCAAGCTACGGGAGGTGTCGCGCTTGAGTTATACAGCCATCAAAGGCGGAGAAAGGGCCATCGACGCTGCCGAGGAGCTGGTCCACTTCTTCCGTTTGAAGGGCAACTCACGTCCCCTTGAAGTGAGGCAGATTATGGATCAAATGCGATTGGCTGTGGACCAGGTCATGGGAGAAGGCTCACTTTACGCCCCATATCACGCCGCATTGGCCCTAAAACAGGCCGAGGGAGATACCATCGAGGCCTCGTTTTTATTAAGGGCATACCGCTCGACTCTGGAGCGCTTGGGTTATTCCATCGTAACCGACATAAGCCGCATGTTGGTCATAAGGCGCATATCCGCCGCCTTCAAAGACATCCCAGGCGGCCAAATACTGGGACCAACCCGCGACTACTCCCTGCGCCTCCTAAATTTCGACTTGGCCGAGGAGGACTCCGAAAAAGCAAAAAGCTTCATTAGCGACTTCCTCTCAAAGGGCGATGGACTCTCAACCCAAAGACTGCCGCTGCGCTTCCCCAAGGTGATCGAAATCCTCAGGGCAGAGGGATTATTAGAAAAGGCGCGGCCTCGCAATACGAAAGAAGGATCCGTCCCAGACTTGACCAGGGAGCCGTTGACCTTCCCAGCAGCTCGACAAATCCGCTTGCAGGCCATGGCTCGAGCCGAGAAGGGAAGCATTATGGCTTTAGCCTACAGCACCATGCGAGGTTACGGCAATGTCCACCCGACGTTGGGCGAATTGAGAGTCGGGTATGTTCCCCTCGTAATGGACAATCCGATAAGAAAAGACATAAAGGTGACCGTGGGGTGGTTATTGGTGACCGAAGCGGAGGTGATAACCAGTATGGACGACGCGCAAGGCACGCCGCGCTTCACGCTGGGTTACGGCCTGTGCTTCGGCCAGGACGAGATCAAGGCCATCTCTATGGCCGTTTTAGATCGGGCAATGCAGGCCAAAGAGGCCGGAGCTCCAGGCGAGGATGACGAGTTCGTCCTATGTCACATCGACGGCATAGACTCGTCGGGCTTCACGGCCCATTGGAAGCTTCCCCATTACGTCACCTTCCAATCGGCTTTAGACCGGCTGCGGCGCACACAACAAATCAAGAAAAGAGAGGAGGTCATGCCCGATGGAACTCCAGAATACGACCAGCCGCAACAAGTATAACTTCGCCTTTCTCGACGAAGGCAGTAAGCGCGAATTCAGGCGCCGCATGCTCAAAGCGGTTGCAATACCCGGCTATCAGGTTCCTTTCGCCTCCAGGGAGCTGCCTTTGGCCAAGGGATGGGGAACGGGGGGATTGCAGCTTACCATGTCTCTTATAGGCCCGGACGACATCCTCAAGGTGATAGACCAGGGATGCGACGAAGTAGTAAATGCGGTGAACATTAGAAAGCTCTTGGCAAAGACGACAGGGGTAGACACGACGATAGACACGACGGAGGCGACGATAATCCAGACCCGCCATCGCATTCCCGAAGAACCATTAAGGGAAGACCAGATCTTGGTATTCCAAGTTCCCTACCCTGAGCCACTCAGGCTGGTTGAACCGAGCGAGACTAAAACGAGGCAGATGCATGCGGAGGGAGATTATAGCCGCCTCTGGGTTCACCTATATGAAGAGATCGTTCGCTGGGGCGAGGTCGCCATCGGATCACGATACCCGGTTATGATCAACGACCGCTACATAATGGATCCTTCTCCGATCCCGCGCTGGGACATACCTAAACTTCACATGGCCAAAACGCTCTACCTCTTCGGAGCAGGGAGAGAGAAGCGTATATACGCCGTGCCTCCATATACTTCGGTTAAGCCTCTGGAGTTCGACGATCATCCCTTTAGAGTCGAGGACTTCACAGGAAAACGGTGCTCCCTCTGCGGCAGCACAGATACATACCTGGACGAAATAATCGACGATGTCGCAGGCGAGCGACGATATATGTGCTCCGATACCTCGTATTGCCTGAAAGTCAGACAGACGAAAGAGGTGAAGGTATGAAGACCTCAACGGCAGACTCGCAGGCACTTTATTTTAGCGAAAAAGCGGATGACGTCCTAACGAAAGAAAAGCCGCTCCTTTCTGTGCGCGGCCTGGTAAAGATATATGGCACGGGTTGTCCTCGCTGCCTTGACCTGACCGGCTCAGAGGTAAATTGCAATACCTGCCCGCACTGTCATTCTGTGGTCGCTTGCAACGAGGTGAGCTTCGACCTTCACAAGGGAGAGATCTTGGGCGTGGTGGGAGAGAGTGGCTCCGGCAAGAGCACCCTCGTCCAATGCCTTTACTTCGACGTGGAGGCCACCGCTGGCAAGGCTTTCTTCCTTCCATACAAAAGGGGAGAGGCTAACATTTTATCGCTATCCTCTCAAGAGAAGCGCCGCATCCGCAATCATATGCTGGGCATGGTGTATCAAAACCCGCAAATTGGATTGAAGATGCACTTCACGGCCGGAGGCAACGTGGCTGAAAAACTTCTGACAGCCGGCTTCTTTCACTTCGACAACATAAGGGCACGGGCCGGCGAGCTCTTGGAGCGCACCGAGGTACCGCTGGATAGGATGGACCACCTTCCCAGATACTTCAGTGGAGGAATGCAACAGAGAGTGCAGATCGCCAAGGCTTTGGCCAACAACCCTCCTCTGGTCCTCTTGGATGAGGTCACAACGGGCCTCGACGTCTCGGTGCAGGCCAAAGTGCTCGATCTGATAAAGGGGTTGCAGGAGGAGTTGGGCGTAGCCATGATCATCGTATCTCACGATCTGGGAGTAATCCGGCTGCTCGCCGAGAGGACGATGGTCATGAAAAACGGCCACGTTGTGGAATCCGGTCTAACCGACCAGATCTTGGAAGATCCGCAACACCCTTACACACAACTCCTCGTCAGCTCGCTTCTATAAAGTTAGGAGGTGACATTGTGGCATATGGTTTCGCAAAAAGCGAGGAGGAGAATGTCTTACTCAAGGTCTCAAACTTGAGCAAGACATTTAGTGTCCATCTGTTGGGCGGCATGACGGTTACGGCATGCCAAGGAATAACGTTTTTCATAAGGGCCGGCGAGGCCTTGGGCATTCAGGGACCCAGCGGGTCAGGCAAATCCACAATCCTAAGGTGCATCTACCGCACTTACCTTCCCACCTCGGGCGAGATGCTCTACCGCTCAAATCGCGGAACGGTGGATCTCGCCAGAATAGACGAGAGAAGTATTTTGATGCTACGAAGGGAAGAGATATCCTATGTCTCCCAATTCCTCCGTGTTATCCCCAGGGTGTCAGCCCTCGATGTGGTATCTCAAGGCCTCAGAAGAAAAGGACATCCCAAAGAGGAGGCTTTAAACCGGGCAAGGCTGCTCCTTTCGCGCCTGGGAATCCCTCCTTCCTTGTGGAGCGCTTTCCCGTCCACATTCAGCGGAGGAGAACAGCAGCGGGTCAACGTGGCTCGTGCCATAGCAGCCGAACCGAGGCTCATTTTGCTCGATGAGCCCACCGCTTCCCTGGACGCCGATTCCAAGGAGATGATGATAGAGCTGTTTTTGGAATTAAAAGCAAGAAGAACAGCGTTTATCTTGGTTTCCCACGATATGAATGCCCTTAAGCGAGTCTCGGACAGGATTTTCTGTCTGAGCAAGGGCAAAGCACAAAACTCCGGGGAGGTAGAAATGGAATATGCACAAGTTGATGATTGACGGAGCCAATATAGTTCTCCCAAATGGAATGCTTGAAGAAGGCTATCTGCGCATCGAGGACGGCATCATAATCGACGTGGGCGCGGGGAGGCCTTCACCCGAAAAAGGCATTTCCTACATAGATGCTTCAGGCCTGTATATATTGCCAGGCTTGATCGACATACATAGCGACGCCGTAGAAAAAGAAGTACAGCCTCGCCCCAATGTGACAATCCCCATCCCTTCATCCTGTAGAGAGCTTGAGCGCAAACTGGCCGCTGTCGGGATTACGACTATCTTTCATTCATTATCGTTCTCTGGAGGCGAAGGGATCCGCTCCAATGCCCTGGCCGCAGAATGCGCGCGGTTTATAAGGAGGCGCGCAGACCAAGAACATCTGATCCGCAATCTCGTCCACCTGCGATATGAAATAGGCAATACCAAAGCCTTAGAGCTGATATACGAGCTTTTGGAAGAAGGTGCTTGTGATCTCGTGTCTTTCATGGATCACACGCCGGGGCAAGGGCAATATCGTGATGTAAGTCAGTACCATCATTATATAAAGAAGACGTTTTGGCTCGAGGATAAAGACTGCCAGAGGCTGATCGAAGAGAAGATCCAGGCCAGACAACGAGTGGACTTCAGGGCTCTCAGCAATCTGGCACGCTCGGCCAAGGATGCAGGTATTCCTTTGGCTTCCCACGATGACGATAGCCCAGAGCGCGTGGAGGTGGCCAGCGCGATGGGAGTCGACGTCATGGAATTCCCGATGAACTTAGAGACGGCCAAATACGCCAGGAACCTCGGACTCCACGTATGCGTCGGCGCCCCAAATCTGCTCCAGGGGCGTTCCCACAACGGTAACCTGAGCGCCCAAGTCGCCGTAGAAGATGGTGCGGCCGATATCCTCTGCTCCGACTATTACCCTCCGGCCCTTCTGAAGGGAATCTTCAAACTCGCTGATAACGGTATGGACATTTCCCGCGCCGTAAACCTGGCATCGCTAAATCCGGCAATAGCCTTGGGGTTGGACGATGAGATCGGATCACTCGAGGTGGGGAAAAAAGCGGACTTTATTCTGGTGCGCCTGGAAGAAAACGACCCCTTAGTAATAACTACAGTTACAGAGGGAAAGATAGTTTTAACCTACAACTACCATGACCCTTCGCATTTAGAAGGAGTTTTGGCTTCAGAAAAGGAGGCAATTGCTCAATGAGAAACGAGGATAACGTGTTCATCAAAAGTATCGGGATTAACGTTGATGCAGCATATGTGGACGGGGATCTAAGACGGCTGATCGAGCTGCTCGACGAGTACGCCGAAATGGAAGTCGAATGTGTAGAGGTCCCCTTGCACGCCACAGGAGCAATGTTGGGCGGCAAACTTATATCAGAAAGGGTTGACGAGGTTTCGCGAATATTGAAGCGCTACCACTTCCATTACTCCGTGCATGCGCCAAACCCGATAAACCTTATGGATGCCGATGAACCTGAGCTGCACAAAGAGGCATTATTAGAAAGTATTAGATTCTCCGCCACTATAAATTCTAAAATATTGGTCTATCATAGTGGCAGATATATCCCAGAGGAACACTTTCACATACCATGGCAAGCAGCAGGAAGGGCGACGCCTGAAACTGAAAGGCGAAGGTCGATGAACCGACGAGAAAAGGAGGCGCTTTTATCGCTGGCCAAGGAGGGAGAACGCCTGGGCGTAACGCTATGTTTAGAGAATGCCCGGCCTTACCTCGATGGAGGCTTCTATTGCTACGCCGAGGATCCCTTCAGATTAGCCGAGCGCGTTCGCGACCTGAATCATCCTCGCATAGGCATCACTTTGGACATTGGGCACGCCTATCTATCGGCAAAACGCTATGGCTTCGACTTCCTAGAAGCCGTCAGAAGCGTCGCTCCTTTCACCAAACATGTGCATCTGCACGACAACTTTGGTCGAGTTTGCAGCTCGCTGGAGAAGAAACAGGTTGAGCTCTCCGCCTTGGGCAGAGGCGACATGCACCTTCCCATCGGCAAGGGAGAGATCCCCGTAGAAGAAGTCTTTTCGGTCCTGTGCGATTGCAATTACTCCGGCTTGCTGATCAACGAGATAAGGCACCGCTACCTCGCCTGGGCTAGCGATGCGCTCGATCTCTGCAAGAGGCTTTTAAACATCACAAAAGAGAGCGCGTTGCCGAGCTAAAGCTTTTCGCGCCAATATTGCAGCATGTCCCTGACGGTGGTAGCGAGGTCGTATTCGGGCTTCCAACCGGTGGCAGAGGCGAGTTTGGAAGAATCGCCGAATATGATAGGCTCATCTTTGAGCCTGAACAGCGCTGGATCTACTGTTACTTCAAAAGGAAGACCGAGCTTTTTCTTTATAATTTCTACTATTTCATAGACGGCATATACCCTTTGAGCGCTGGCGTTATACACCTCGCCCGGCGCACCTTTTTTTGCGAGCAGGATGAGGGCAGAGACTAAATCTCTTACATCGAGTATAGCTCTGCGATTCTCCATGTTTCCCACCCGCAGCGCTGGCGGTATATATCCCTTTTCTATCTGAATAGCCCTAAAGGTGAGGTCGGCACACACGTCACCTATCTTCCTGGGGCCGGTAGTGTTGAAGATTCTCACTCTTATACCCTTGATACCGAAGGTAGCCCAATATTGGTGGGTCAAGAGGTCCTGGGCAACCTTGCTGACGCCGTAGGGATGCAAGGGAAGCATCGCATGATCCTCCGATATGGGGACCTCTTCCTCGCTCACGTAGCCGTAAGCGGCGCTCGAACATGCTACGACAACCGTTGGGTCATAGGACTCTTTGGTCCTCAGGAGTTTTATCGCCTCAAACAAATTCGCCGTGCCTATCACGTTCGTCTCAAGCGTCTCTTGAGGTTTTTCCCACGAGACGCCAGGGAAACTCTGAGCCGCCAAGTGATAGATGACCTGCGGTTTATATTGTTCGACCAGGGTATAGACGTTTTGGAAGTAACGCACGTCCGTCTCGACAAACGTGGCCTTTCCCTCTATCTCCTTCATGTCGATCGTGGGTTTATAGTAAGAAGCGATGACGTTTTCTTTCTTTTCGTTGCAGGAGAGCCTTTCTATGAGATGGCTCCCTATCATTCCCCCAGCTCCTGTGATCAAGATCACGGATGTCGCACCCCCCAAGTATGTAACCCTATCTCTGTGAACGAATAATTGGCTATCTGGGCACCCTCTTCCTGAAGCGCCTCAGCCACGGCATATCTCTTGTCAGCCTCCGCAAAGAAGAACATAAACCCTCCGCCACCCGCTCCTGAGACCTTCCCACCCAAAGCACCGGCTGATTTAGCCCTTTCATACAAGGCATCTATCCTCTGGTTCGTAATGCCTTCCGTAAAGCGCTTCTTCGATTCCCACGCCCTATCGAGGAGAAGGCCGAAATCGTCCAAATTGCCGGTCACCAAGGCCGCCTTCATGGCCACAGCGAGCTCTTTGGCCTCATGAAGCGACTGAAGCGTCTCCCTCCTGCCGGAGGTCATGTCTCTTATTTGAGAGCTCAATATCCTGGACGAATCATGGGACCCTCCCACATAGGCCAAGATCAGCCTATGATGAAGCTCGTAAACCACATCGCTACGCAACCTCAAAGGATTGACTATCGTATTTGCCCCGTTGAACTCTATAAAATTGAAGCCCCCGAAGGCGGCGGCATACTGGTCTTGTTTGCCGCCGCGAATATTGAGCTCTTCCCTCTCTATGCGGTAGGCGAGCTCGGCCACCTCATACGGCGTGAGGGGCATGTTGAGCCAATGCTTAAATGCGCCTATCAGGGCTACGCACACCGCTGAAGAAGAGCCTAACCCCGAACCAGGAGGAGCATCGTTATGAATCCTGAGCCTGAAACCCTGGCCGATACCGTAGTTTTTCCTCATGTAGTTGACAACGCCTTTTATGAGGTCCAGATGGCCATCGTAAGCCAGAAATTGATCCACGTCATACTTCAGAGCTGTATCGTAATCTATGCTCTCTATCTCTATGGTTTTGTCGTCAAACGGGAAAAGGCTTACGGTGGCATAACGATCGATGGTAGCGTTCATGACAGCACCGCCATATTCATCGCAATAGGGGGACACGTCGGTCCCGCCTCCGCCGAAGCTTATCCTCAAAGGCACCCTGGATCGCGTGATCATGCCGCCCATCTTTATTTCAGAACACCCTCGGAATGGACACACGGCACTCGCGCGATGGTGTAATAATAATGCCCTACAGGGGTGCCGTCTTTGCAAACGGTCAGTTTCTTCACTTCTCCCACGCTCCAACCATCCCTGATCAGTTCATCTAAAGATAGCTCCTCTGGGTTTTTGCCCACGAGCAAGAGCACCTTAGCGTAGGCGCGCAAACCCTTGCCCTCCGGAAACCAGTATTTATACATGAGGCTCTCTTTCCCGAAGAAGCTGGGACCAGCGGTGTAGGTTATCCCCTCTCCTTCCTCGTCATCTTTGTCTTCGAGTTTCGTCCGGTAAAAGGCCAGTTCGCTCACAATCCTGTGTTTGTCCATACCGAGCACTAAGGGCTCATATCCTGTGGTCGCTTCAAGCACATCTTCGATCTCTTCCACCTGCCTCGCCAAATCGCTCCATCCCAAAACGGGTGCGCCCTGAGGATAGCCGAGCAGAGGCAAGCCCAAGGTGGCATAATGAAGCGTTACGCCGAAGAGGAGGAAAAGGGCTACAGCCGTGGGGACCCACGCCTTCCGCAACAGGGCGACAGCCCGCGACCCCGTGAAGCCGCACGTCACCTGATACGCCATTAAAGGGACGAGAGCGAGCCACGCAGGGCCGCTCCAGTTCAACTCAACCTCGCGGAAAAGGCTGAAGGCTAAGAAAGTGCACACGGGAACCAGAGCAATCACCGCGCAAAAGCGATGTCTTCGATCTCTGTTACGGCTGTTCTTAGCGGCGAAAACGGCCAAAAAAGCGGCCAAGAGACCGGTAGGTGAGAGGATAGCGATCAAATGACCTAAAAACTGCGGCAGGTAAAACTGAAACATACCGGCAAACCTTCGGGGACCCTGAAACGTGAAAGAAGCCCACCCATGCTCCATGTTCCACAGGATCACTGGCGAAAAGATCGCCAGGGCAAGGGCAACCGCCAGATACGGCTCCTTTCGCCTGAGCCATCGACGGGACGCAGGGTCTACTGCCATAAAAAGCAAGGCCGCCGGCGCCAAGAGCGCTATGGTGTACTTGGAAAGCAAGCCCAAGCCGGCGCAAATCCCCACGCCCCACCATGCCGAGCGTTTTTCACCAAGAAGAGCGCGCTCCAGAAAGTAAAGCGTACCTGCCCAGCAGGCAGTAAGCGGAGCATCGGGCGCCATCAGCATGCCCACCCCGAATAAGAAGGGGAGCCCTGCTGCAAAAAAGAGGGCAACAAAGGCCACGCTCCTGTTATAAAGCTCGCGCGCAAAGGCAAAGAGAAATGCCCCCATGACGGCCCAAGAAAGCATTGCCCCCAACCTCACGGCAAATTCCGTATGGCCAAAGACGGCGGTAAAAAGGGCTATTATCCAAGCTACCATGGGAGGATGATCAAGGTAACCTATATCCAAATGTTGGGCATAGTTCCAATAATAGGCCTCCTCAGGTATGAGCTCCATCACTCCCATGTAAGAAAGGCGCAGCACCACAGCATAAATGAGGAAGATGATAGAGATAGCCCGCCATCGCAGCTCTTCGTGCCTTTCTCCATCGGGGGGAAATACGAAGAAAGCATTGCCGACATAATTCACTGCCGCGGCAGCAAATATCCCACCCATGACAGCCGCAAGCGGTGGCCACCCCCACACTTCGTTAAGCGTAGCGAGCACCCCTCCGCGCAAAAAAAGCGATGCCAGCGCCAAGAAGAGAAAGCGCATATAGCCTGCAAACGAGGTCGGATGAGGCTTCTCTTTAGCGAAGGACCATCTGGCGTTGCAGACGAAGTTAAATAACGTAGAGGAGAAAAAACTCACCACGTGAGCCTGCCCTATGGCCGACCCCATGCTCGCCAAGAGCGAAAATACGGAGAGGTCCACAGCCATGGCCAGAAGTCCCACAACGCCGAAGCGAAAGCCGCTTTTGGCCGACACGTTAGCCCCCGCCAATGCGGCCAACCGGCAGAGATAAGCCCACCCCATCCTGATAAGGTTTATCTTGGAGCGGCCGCTCGCCCTATCCCTGAACGTTATGGGCACCTCGATCACCCTGAGAGAGGAACCACCGGCGACTAAAAGCTCCATGCACACTTTAAAGCACGTAGCTTCAGGATCGAGCGAACACAGGCGGTCGCGGCGCACTGCAAAAAACCCTGACATGGGGTCTTTCACATCGACAAAGATCCTCGCCACGGCCGTGGCCGCAAAGGACGCTACGCGTCGGTAGAAGGGCCAACCAGGGGTGGAGCCGCCAGGCACATAGCGACTCGCGATAGCCATATCATGCGTGCCTTCAAGCAAAGGTTCAACCAGTGCAGGAATGACCTCAGGGGGATGACTCAGGTCGGCGTCCATGACGACGACGATATCGCCGCGGGCAGCGCGAGCTCCCGCTATTACGGACTTCGCTACACCCCGATCACCGTCTCTGGCGAGGAGGCGCACAGGATGCGCCTCCCCCCACTTCAAGACGCGCTCGCGCGTGCCGTCGGTGGAGCCATCGTCCACTACCACCACTTCAAGCTCGTACGGAAGCTCATCGATAAGCGCTACTATGCGAGAAAGAAGAGCATCGATATTCCCAGCTTCGTTTATGGTAGGAACGACGACCGAAACCTCCGGCATGATTTTCTCTCCCCCGTTTATAAGAATTACACCTATGGAATTATCACGATCTTATGGACGTTTTCTGTGCCTACCTGATTCAATCCTTCCTCGAGCTGCTCGAGGGACATGCTCTTGGAGATCAGGTCTGACACTGGCAGGCTCGTCCTGCTAAAGAAATCCAAAGCGTCCTTGAACATCATGGGAGGATACGCCCAGGAGCCGTGAATGTCAACGTCTTTTTGACAGATATAAAATGGGTGCACCTCGGCCACGCCCGTATCGGTATAATGCCCTACTTCGATGAGCTTTCCTCCGCGCCTGACGAAGGTAAGGGCGTCCTCAAATGCTTTGGGATTGCCCGCAGCCTCTATAACCACATCGGGTCCAACGCCAGATGTGAGCTTCTGCACCTCGGCTAACTTCTCTTCCAAGGGGCGCTTCCCTTCAATCACAACGTCGGCGCCGAGCTTTTTGGCCATTTCAAGCCTCTTAGGGAAGAAGTCGGTGACTATCACGAGGCCAGCACCCATGTAACGCAACGCGGCCACGACAAGCGCCCCTATTGGACCTGCACCGATGACCATTGCGCTTTTGCCTGCGCCGAACCCCTGGCCACTGAAAGCTTCGCCCGGATTTAGCGCCCTCTCCACCGCCCTCATGGCTACAGATGTGGGCTCAGTGAGCGATGCAACCTCGTCCGACACGTTGCCAGGAATTTTGAAGGCCCAGGACCTGCCGTCGACAACCACATACTCGGCAAAGCCGCCCAAAAGGTATGGAGGATTTTCGCAATTGGCGAGGCCGTAGACCCTTCGATTGGAGCAGAGCTGTGGTCTGTGCGGCATACTGAGGCAATAAAAACAGCGGCCGCAAGCCTTGGAAGCCGGGGTTACCGCTATCCTATCCCCTACCTTGAGCGGGCCACCTATGACGTTCATCGTGTCGTTAGCCTTGGGCCCCAGCTCCTCCACGACGCCTACGAATTCGTGACCCGGAATGACGGGAAACTTGACCCACGTGGCCTTCCCCGTCATCATATGCTTATCGGTGCCGCATATACCACAAGCCTTCACCTTGAGAAGCAACCCGTCTTCCGGCGCATGGGGCTTCTCAAATTCCCTGAGCTCCAACTTCCCTGGCTTCTCCATAACCATAGCCTTTACCTTGGCCATTTCACAACGCCCCCTTGTGATATTTTGGTTGAACGGCAGGGCACAAAAACCGTCCTGCACTGGTCATAATATCGCTAAAGGTGGGCAGGGGCAAGCTTCATTATGTCTTCATTGTATAATGAGGTTTGAGCGCAGATGACGGGCATGGGCCCAAAGCTGGGGGGATCGGGAAAAATGGGAAGCGTTCTTGTATTCGCCGAGCGAAGGCGTGATGGCATACACCCCATAACGCACGAGCTGTTGGGCAAGGGAAGGGAACTTGCCGATGCCTTAAATCTCGATGTGCACGCAGCGCTTTTGGGATGCGACCTAAAAGAGGAGTGGGCTCAGGAGTTGATATCCAGAGGCACCGACATCGTCTTTCTCTTCAATTCACCGACGCTGGCCCATTTCGACCCCACAACCTACAAAGAAAACCTGGTTAAGCTGATCCGAGAGACGAGACCGGAGATCGTCCTCTTCGGCGCCACGCATTTGGGCAGATCGCTCGCGCCGCGCGTGGCCGCGGCGCTGGGCACGGGACTCACAGCCGACTGCACGGAACTCGCCCCGAACGACGATGGCTCGTTGATCCAGATCAGGCCAGCCTTCACTGGCAACATCTTAGCCCACATAAAGACCCGCACCAGACCTCAGATGTCCACGGTGCGCTACAGGGTCATGAAGCCTCTCCCCCACGATCGCAACAGGCGCGGAAAGGTCGTGCCGATGGAAGCCGTCTCCTGCCCTCCTCCATCGCGCCTGATCCGCGAGGAGGTGGGTGAAAACATTAGCCTCCCCGACGCGGAGGTCATAGTTTCTGGAGGGAAAGGACTCAAAAACCCCGGAGACTTCGCCATGCTGAAAGAGCTGGCAGAGCTATTGGGGGGCGTCGTGGGTTCGAGCCGACCTTTGGTAGACCAAGGATGGATCGGCAAAGAGCACCAGGTGGGCTTCAGCGGCAACACCGTGAGGCCAAAGCTGTATGTAGCATGCGGCATCTCAGGGAGCCCGCAGCATTTGGCCGGCATGCGCGGCTCTGAAACGATCATAGCCATAAACGCAGACCCCTCAGCACCGATATTTCGCGTGGCCGATTATGGCATCGTGGGCGACCTTTACGAGGTCGTCCCGGCGCTCATAACGGAGTTAAAGAAGAGGTGATGACATTGGAGCATATCCTGGAACGGTTAAATGAAATCGTAGGTCCTGATTGGGTAGCGAGCAAACATGAGCTCATAGAGAGGTATCTCTCCGACGAGACCGCCAAAGGCGTTCGTCCCAAAGCTGCGAGCGATGTGGTGGTGGTAAAACCGTCGAACGCCCAAGAGGTATCGCAGATATTGAAGTTGGCCACAGACGCCGGGGTGCCGGTCTTTCCGAGGGGTGGCGGCACCGGCCTGTGCGGCGGCGCCGTCCCCACGAGAAGCGGCATAGTCCTTTCCCTTGAGCGCATGGATAAGATCGCAGAGGTAGATAGGGACAATCTCATGGTCACAGCAGAAGCAGGTGTCACACTTGGCCAATTGGAAGAGGCCGTCGAGGCGTCGGGGTTATTCTTCCCTCCCCACCCTGGGGACGAAGGAGCACAACTCGGCGGCATGATAGCCTGCAACGCAGGCGGCTCCAGAGCAGTAAAATATGGCATTATGAGAAATTACGTAAGGGGATTGGAAGTCGTCGTGCCCACCGGCGAGATCCTGCAGCTCGGCGGCAAGCTCCTCAAGGATAATTCCGGTTACGACCTGATGCACCTCATCATAGGAAGCGAGGGCACCTTAGGCGTGATAACACAGGCTACGCTGAGGCTGTATCCGGCCTTCGCATCCACGGCCACCCTGATAATCCCCTTCGAGAGCCGACATGCGGCCGTGGACGTCGTTCCCAAGATGTTGCAGATGGGCATCATCCCCCTCGCCGTCGAATATGTGGAAAAAGACCTCGTCAAACTCTCGGCCCAGGCATTGGGCTTGAATTGGCCCTGCGAAGAGGGCTCTGCTCAGCTTCTGATCACCCTGGCTGGCGAAAACGAAGAAATTGTATATGACCAGTGCGAAAAGATCGCGGAGCTCGCAGGAAATTCTGGCGCAGCTGAGGCGATAATTGCGGAGCGGCGCGAAGAGCAGGGAAACATTTTGAAGGTGAGGAGCGAGATCTACACCGCCTTAAAGCCAAAGACGTTCGATATCATGGACGCAGCCGTTCCGCCGGCCGAGATGGGACACTTCATGGATGCCATAGACGAGATCGCATCGCGCTTCGGGACGAAGATACCCCTCTACGGGCACGCCGCCGACGGCAACCTCCACGCCCACATTATGGATGACGTCCCGCCAAAAGACGCAGACGCCATAAAGCTCGCCATATACAAAGAGGGCGTAAGGCTTGGGGGTAAAATCACTGCGGAGCACGGGGTGGGCAAGATCAGAAACGACCTCCTTCAACTCTGCCTTCCTCCCAAGGCCATAGAACTGATGAAGGCGATAAAGGGCGCCTTCGACCCGAAGGGCATATTGAACCCGGACTGCGCCCTTTCGTAAAAGCACCCCTATACGCGGGGAGCACTGCCTCTTTCGCGCATAGGGGTTAAAACACCACTGATGGCCTTTTATGCAGCATAGCCAATGGCACACAAATTAAGGCCAAATGCCGCGGAACCGCATCGCCGAGGCTATCCTTCCTATGGCTTGCACGTAGGCAGCCTGGCGCATCCTGATTTTATAATTGTTCTTAATCGCCCATATATCGTGGAAGGATTGCACAATCCTCTCTTCGAGCCTTTCTTGGACCATCTTTTCAGACCAGTAATCGCCCGTCCTTCCCTGGACCCACTCGAAGTAACTCACTATAACTCCGCCGGCGTTTGCCAGCACGTCGGGCAGTATAAGAACGCCCTTGTCCGACAAAATTGCCTCTGCTTCCGGAGTCGTAGGCCCGTTGGCCAACTCCAACATCACTTTTGCCTTTATATCGTTGGCGTTAGACTCCGTTATCATGCCTTCCAAAGCCGCGGGAATGAGCACGTCGACATCCACCCTCAACAAGTCTTCGCCGGAGATCGTCTCACTACCGGGGAAACCTACCACAGAGCGGGTCCTCAGTTTGTGTTCTTTTACTTTATCGTACGAAAGTCCATTGGGGTTATATATAGCGCCCTTGCTGTCCGATACGGCTACAACTTTTAAGCCCATCCCCTGGAGCAATTGGTGAACGAAACTGCCGGCGTTGCCGTATCCCTGTATAGCGCACGTAAGGTCTTTACCGTGAAGGCCCAATTCTTTCAGCGCCTCGCGCAGGATGAATACACCGCCCTGGGCCGTGGCCGTCCCTCGGCCGAGGGAACCGCCCACCTCTATGGGTTTGCCCGTTATGACAGATGGCTCGCTAAAGCCCTTGACTTTCTCATAAGTATCCGCTATCCACGCCATAGTCTGGGCATTGGTGTTTACGTCAGGGGCTGGGATATCGTAATCCGTACCTATAAAGCGAGACACGCCTAAAGCGTAAGCCCTCGTAAGTTTTTCGAGTTCGCCCGTCGAAAGCTCGGCAGGATTACAACTGATGCCGCCCTTGGCTCCACCTAAGGGAAGGCGCACCACCGCGCACTTTATGGTCATCCAGCCGGAGAGCGCTATCACTTCGTCCCTATTCACCTGAACGTGATAGCGGATGCCTCCTTTATACGGGCCTAAGGCATTGTTAAAATGGCTCCGCCACGCCTTGAACATCTTTACCGACCCGTCGTCCAGCCGCACCGGTAGGGAAAGCTCCAACACCTCTTTCGGCTCTTTCAAAATATCGAAATACTCCTGATCGATCTTAAGAAATGGCGCTGCTTCATCAATTTGTTGTTTGAACATCTCATATGGATTTCGCTGCATCTCCTAAACTCCTCCTCTGCTCGATAAAAGATAAAATATGATGGCACTATGATGAAACTTACCTTATAACCAGCCAAAGCCCCGATTAAAGCAACATCGCCACCCCCCATCAAGCGGCCGAGAATCTAAAAAATAATGGGGTAAATTTTAATCACCTTTCTTAAAAATTGCAAGCCCCCAGTAAACAAAATTTCACTCCATCGACCCGCCAATGTTGAAGCCGCTTTTAAAAGCCCTTTCGCATCGCGAACGACCACGGTGGCGTGTATTTTACGCGCCCTTTGCTTCAAGCTCTGGCCCTTGCGCCAACGATATGCTGCGGCGCCGAAAAGCAAACCTGCTTTAAACTTAACAGCACCGCCACATCGTTGCACTATATCAAGGCTGTTCGCTATGTTGTTTTTTCTGAAATAATAACTTTCTCAATTCTGAAAAACATAAGCTTATTTGGTGCCGATATCCGCCAAGGCTTTATCCAGCATTTCGAGGCCTTTCTCGATTTCCTCCCTGTCGCCACCAAAACCCAAACGGAAATAACGTGGCATCTTAAAACAATACCCTGGCACCACAAACGTTTTATACCGCTCTATCAGCAATGTGCACAAATCTTCAGAACTTTTATCTTCGACGAGGCGCGGGAAACCTACTACACCTCCGGCTGGGGAGATCCATTCAACGTCGCTTCTCTCTCGTATCCATTTGTCCATAATTTTGTAATTCGTATAGACCGTCTTTCTTGCTTTCTCCAAGAAAGACTGCTTTCGCTCTAATATGGCAAAAGCAATCTTTTCGCTGACGGATGAATTGCAGATCGTGATTTGTTCTCGAACGGCACGGACTGAATCGATCAACGACTCCAGGCCTGCGACCCAGCCTATTCTTATCCCGGGAACGCCAAAAGCTTTAGACATACTGGAAACGCTAATAGCTCGGGGGCTTATCGTTGCAGCCAGCGGTGGAGGTGTATCGAATGCCAGATCTCGATACGTTTCGTCCATCAACAGATATAAGTTCCTCGATTCGACAAATCGAATGACTTCATTCAGCTCGCTCTCCGTAATCACAGATCCCGTGGGGTTATTCGGATGTGTCAGGCATACCAACTTCGTGTTGGGTTTAATCTCTTCCTTTAACCTTTCCAGATTGAGCCGGAAACCCTCTTCATACCTGAGGAAATATAAGGACACGTCCCGCTCAAGGGAGCTTGGGATTTCGTAAAGGGAGGGATAATTCGGAGCCTCGACTACCACGTGATCTTGGCGCCCCAACAGAGAAGCCATAACCGCGAAGATCGATTCGCTCGCACCGTTGGTTACCGCGACCTGGGACATTTTCAACCCAGGAAAATCACTGGCAATCAGCTCGCGCAGTTCAGGAGCGCCTTTATGATGACCATATCGCAATTCTATATTGGAAAAATCAAGACCAAGATCGCCCGTAGAAAAGAATTTTATGCCGCTTTCACCGATGTCATAGTCAAATTCAAATTGGTATCGATCAAACCAGTCCTCAAGTTCCATTCTTTTGAATGTCACTTCCACAACCTCCTTGTAATGTCACCATGTAATATTTAAGGTCGAACTATATCGTCCTTCAGTTTTTTTGTCAACGCACTCTGAGTATTTAAGGATTTTGCAATTTGAGACTTCTAAAATTAAAACGTTCACATTTATTGGGTTCGTGGGCCTGGATTGACAAAAGCAAGGGGGAAGTTTCAAGATTAGGTAAAATAATAAGACGAGGTGAAAAGACATGATAGAATTTCCAATTTCTAAGGCATTCCAATTTATAGAACCGGGCCCGGTGGTCTTGGTGTCTACCGCCCACAAGGGAAAGGCCAACGTAATGACGCTGAGTTGGCACACGGTAATAGACTTTACGCCACTTATAGGCTGCGTTATAGGCCCCTGGGATTGGAGCTATAACGCCCTCATGGCCACAAGAGAGTGCGTCATCGCTGTGCCCACTGTTGACCTGTTAGAAAAGGTTGTGGACATAGGAAACTGTTCTGGGAAAGACGTGGACAAATTCGCACGCTTTGGACTTACGCCCCTGCCGGCCAAAGACGTCCAGGCTCCTCTTATTGCCGAGTGCCTCGCTAACATAGAATGCCGCGTGGTCGATACCACCCTCACCGATAAATATGGATTATCCATCTTAGAAGGGGTGAGGGCATGGATCGACCCTGACCGCAAAGAGCGCAGGACATGCCACGCCAACGGAGATGGAACGTTCGTAGTCGACGGAGAGACAATAGACTTAAAAGAAAGGATGGTCAAGTGGCAGGATACGCTTTAACCCCCAAGCCAAAGTGGAGCGCGCAAACTTTAAGGTTCTTTGGGCTTCCTCCAAGCCGCCACTTCCCAAGGTTCAATTGGGCCAGGAACTACCCTCATTAACGGGTGAGGGTCTACGTTTGTAACAGAGCAAAGGCTGCGATACCGCTCAATGTCTCGCACTTTAAGTTTGGCCAAAAGATGCTCCCATTCATAATTAAGCTGCCCGTCGGTAACGGGAATTAGCGTGTGTTCTTTTACGGGCAATAACTTACTGCTATCGAAGCGGTAGTTTCGAGCACGAGACTCGGCAAGCACAAATTGCAAATAGGCATTTATAGCGCCGACCGGGTCGGGTTGGTTTCTAAAACGCAACAGTTGCGGGTGAAAGCGATAGCCACAAGCCTCACCCTCGAGCACTGTCTTGGCCAACAACCCCTCCCGCCAAAGCGCTACCAGCCCTTTACCGTCCAAATAACGAGGATGCAGCGACCACAGCCTCATAAATGCCTCACCAACATGATAAAATCTTGGTAAAAACTATTTCACAGCACATTAAAGCTTTTCAAGAGCACAACTAAACTAATTCAGGCTCATCCAAGGTGGTCATTCTTACGTTGCCTGATAATTAAGGACCTTGCAAATTTCACAAACTTTTTATCAACTACGTTTAGCTTTTTAGGAGGTTTCGAAACTCCAAAAATCCACGGCTGCCGAGATAGTGGATAATTCGCTTAGCTTCCTCCCTGACAACTTCATGCCGCAAAGCAACTTCGAGAATATGACTAACATGCTTACGTCCCATATCGATTGTCCAACCCTCTCGGCCTCCTTCGGCAATCTTTCTCAAGCATTTAACGGATTCTACAGGATATGTTTCTACAAAACTGGCTAGATGCTCTAGAACCATATCATCAGGGCTTATTTTAGGGAAGAGTCTGCTGAAAAAACCCATCTCCCTTACTTTATGGTATCATAATACTCAAGAAGCTAACAGCTGCACAGGAGGTCATGCCCTTGTTAGGACGTAGATCGAATCAAGCGACATTCTTC
>NZ_JADEVE010000316.1 GCF_016125955.1 Acetomicrobium sp. S15 = DSM 107314
GACCGACGGGAGCGCGGTGGTCCTTGACTACAAGTCGGGAGGGAGCGACTACTACAGGGATTCGGTTCAGCTTGCAGCCTACGCCGTAGCGCTCGAAGAAGCGGGCACGAGCGTGGCCGGCTATGCCTATCTCTGCCACATATATGCCATTGGGGGTATAAAATATATTGCCGAGACCATTGCGCGTAGCACACGCCGTGATCGCCCATCCCACGCCTTGAGCGTGAATCTGCGAAATGCGCTCTACGAGCTTATCCACGGAATCGATC
>NZ_JADEVE010000317.1 GCF_016125955.1 Acetomicrobium sp. S15 = DSM 107314
GAATCTGCACGACACGCCAAGCATGGTGAAGCCTCAAACCGAAAGGAGCACTAAGGCTAGTAAAACCATGATAAAGGCGCAGGATTTATGGAAAGAATTTCCAAACGGCGTTCAGGCCGGTGCCAACAGCGGTGCCGCCTATGGCCAAATCCCTCAAGTATTCCACGCTGGACGCGATCATCGACTTTGAACGCTCGAGCATGCCGACCCAGCCGGATATTATCGAATTCGTCGTTATCTATCATCCTCAGGGCCTGCGAATTCTTTCTGGAGAGGTGCCTCCTCCATCATCAAGTGAGTTGGCTGATATAATAGCGCCATTTCAGGATCA
>NZ_JADEVE010000318.1 GCF_016125955.1 Acetomicrobium sp. S15 = DSM 107314
CGATCCCTCTGGATCTAAGTGCTTCTATGAGGCGCGCGTTGAGGGCAGGCCAATCGCCGAAACGAGCCGGCTTTGCCGGGATCGCTTCATCGGAGGCTATATCTCCCCGGAGGGAGTAAATCCACTGGATAAAGCTCTCGAACGCGCCAACATTTCCTTGGGCATAGATACAGTGGAAGAGGTTGCTCACGCTATACCAGAAGAAGCGCGTTTCGTCATAAGGCTTCGCTCAGTCGAATACTTGCTAAAGAAAACGTAGCCAAATCGATCCAGCTTCTCACTGGCCTCGCAAAAAGCATGACGCCATGTTGCGGGAAGAAATTAAAAGGGTATGGGAGGAATTCCTGAGTCTACGGAGATAGGAAAGTATGTAGGACCTCTCAATCGAGAGAGCATTAAAGTAGCTTAAGGTGCACTGTGGAGCGCCTGATGAAAGACATAGGCCTAAAAGGGATCATTTGTGGCAGGAAGATAAGGACTACGATCCCTGACGAATCTGCCAATAAACCTGCAGATTTGGTGTGTCGAAACTTCACTGCACTTCG
>NZ_JADEVE010000319.1 GCF_016125955.1 Acetomicrobium sp. S15 = DSM 107314
TGATCCCCTCATCCTTATAAAGCTTCATCAGTTCTTGATTGAGCTTAGCCTTGTCGTCGCCGTACTTTTCCTGCAATGTCCGCAGGCGAGGTTGAATCTGCTGCATCTTTCTCATGCTGAACTTCCCCGGGAAGCCGCCCCCCTCCACTGTGAAGGTGAATCTGATCGTGCCTTCGCCCACCCGTCCCCATAGATCATCCAATAACCCCATTACGGCTCCGGAAAAGATAGTGCCATGGCCGCCGTATTCCCCGTGAAGGGGTTAAACTCCTACGTGGCATTGTCCCTCCCAGAGAGTCAGATCGTGGCACCGCTCCTTTCCATGAGGACCAAGATGATGCTATGG
>NZ_JADEVE010000320.1 GCF_016125955.1 Acetomicrobium sp. S15 = DSM 107314
GACAGCATCGAAAGAGAAACTTTTGCTTTTGACGTACGACATCGGCATTCGTTCTTGTGCGGTTGCAGAGGAAGCTATTTCTAAGAAAGATCGCGAATCAGCCAACACTCATCTCCAAAGGGCCCAGCGTGTCATCAGAGCGGGCTCAGAGAGCGCGTGCGTATCCATACCTACAAAAATCGGCCCTGTGATGCCGCGAGAAGCCCTGTATTCGCATATGGCCTGACATATGGCCAATATATGATCCTCATACCTCAGAACAGGATACTCTTGGCCGTAGACCTCGCAGTGCTTCCCTTCATGGTCGTCATGACCATCCCCATCACCAGGGGCAATATCCTAAAGACCGTCATCATAGGCACGAT
>NZ_JADEVE010000321.1 GCF_016125955.1 Acetomicrobium sp. S15 = DSM 107314
GAAATTTTAAGGATATTAGTTCAAGGGATAGTCATGTTTTTTGGTTCTTGTATGATTTATTATGGCTGGAAAGTAATCGTTATGACTTCAAGACAGCCGTCGCCTGCTCTGGGCTTGCCAATGAGTTATGTTTATGCCTCAATCCCAGCTATGGGCATCTTGATATTGGTTTATGGAAGCCAGGATGTTTTAAAATCGCTAAAAAGTTTTAGCGTAGACATCAGCGCGATCGCCCGGCGTGGTCCACCCCCCGAACTCTACCAACTCCCCTGGGAACGGGTGGGTCTTCCTATAAGAGCCGACGATGTCGCCATTTCTACCTATCAAGATGGCGCTGTTGTAGACTACACCCCTATGTCTTCGCCGATCATGAAGACGCGCTCGTCGCGATCGAACTCCTCTCTAATGGCCTCAGCGAGGGCGTCTATGTACATCCTCTCAGTCATCTTCTACCCCTCCATCAGGCGTAAACGTATTTGGCTATC
>NZ_JADEVE010000322.1 GCF_016125955.1 Acetomicrobium sp. S15 = DSM 107314
CTCGTAGCCCAGCCATATCCTGAGCCATGGAGACCAGCGCAGCCCCCAGCGACTCTCGAGGTCGGCATCGTTAACTTCAAGCACCCACTCGCCGTATAGTTCGACATCCCAACCGGAAAGGGGTTGCGCAACGACACTAAAGAGGCAATATCCTTAGGTTTTGAAGGGAAATATGCTATTAGTCCACGACAGGTAGGTATCATCAACGATCTGTTCACACCACAGCCAGCCGAAATAGAGCGGATGCGGAAATATGCAGAAGCTAACGAAGAGGCCGACAGGCGCAGGAAGGAGCTGGCCGATGCGCGCAACGAGGCCGACTCGTTGATATATAATACCGAAAAGCTCCTTAAAGATCTCGGCGACAAAGTCACGGCGAGCGAAAAGGTTCAGGT
>NZ_JADEVE010000323.1 GCF_016125955.1 Acetomicrobium sp. S15 = DSM 107314
CAAAAAGGGAGGGGAAGCTTAATGAAAAAAGTTGTGATGTTTCTACTTGCAATGATTTTGAGCGTAGCTTTGTTTGGTCACGGTCAAATGGCGGCACTGGCAGCATCACAGTATCCCACGAAACCCATCACCTTATTGGTATCAAGTACATCCTCGAGCTTCGCGCCGTTATAAAAGCGTATGTCGCCTGGGGCATATTCCACGCCCACATGACTCGGCACGTCGATCTGAGTTCCTACGCCGGGACACCCTTCAAACGGACGTCTTAGGCTATCCACCTCTTGTTATGTTTAAAGCCCTCCTCTTGCAGCAGTGGTTTAACCTCTCCGACAGAGGCTTAGCAGAGGCCATAGCAGACAGGCTCTCATTTCAAAGCTTCTTGGGTTTATCCATTGTAGATCCAGTCCCTGACGATACTACCTTCACACGCTTTAGGCAGAAGCTTCAAGAAAAAGGAATGTTAGAAGAGCTATTTTCTATATTGGATTCAGAGTTTGACCGACTGGGCCTTTTGGTGAAGAAGGGTTCATTCATAGACGCCACGATAATACAAGACCAGAGGAAGCCCCCTTCTAGCGTTAAAGAAAAAGATGACGAAGACGAAAAGAATGAACCGCCCCGGGATTGACGGAGAGTAAAATTCTTCAAGAGAAGGAAGCCATGAAAACGCAAATCAGGTACTCACACCTAATAAAGGAACGGGCGGTTCGTATGGTATTTGAACATGAGAAGGAAGACCCTCACCCATCAGGCTGCTATTAGCTCCATAGCCTCTAAGATTGGTTGTACACCTGAAACCCTCAAGTACTTGGATCAGGCAGGCTCAAGCGAAGCCAAGGCATACGTCCTGGAATGACCAGCATGGAACGCGCGATTGCATGAAGGAATTGGAGCTAAGAGAACCTAAGCTTGCGCCGTGCCAACGAAATCATACGCAGGAGTGGTGCTTTTTCGCCCAAGCGGAGCTCGACCGCCTGCGGAAGTAATGGTTGCCTTTATCTTCT
>NZ_JADEVE010000324.1 GCF_016125955.1 Acetomicrobium sp. S15 = DSM 107314
ACATCGCGCAGGTGTTGTCCGAAGGAAGGTGGACGCACGATTATCCCATATCCTCGGAAGAGGCTGTATCTCTTGGGCTTCCCGTCTCCACGAATATGGATGAGGAAATACGACAGCTTGTCCCATAACGGAGATCGCTAGCGCAGCAAAACACAGCGACAGGGTCATAGGAATGCACTTCTTCAACCCTCCGGTAGTCATGAATCCATACCAAATCATCCTCTTGTGTATGCCTTGCCACCACCCTGGCATACTTCGCATTCACCGCTACATAGCTTCTCCAATAAGCGGGGTCGAAACGGCACCTCG
>NZ_JADEVE010000325.1 GCF_016125955.1 Acetomicrobium sp. S15 = DSM 107314
GTGCAGCAATATTATATCAGTTATACCCATGATGCTCGATGCGTCTTGGCGGGGCCACTACATGGAGTAACCCGTGATGAAAATATAAAAGTGAGAGTGAATGTGAAAGTGAGTGCGGAAGTGGAAGTGAGTGATGAGTGAGACGTAAAAATGTGAAAGTGGGCGTGGAAGTGAGGGAGATAAAAATTAGCGTAGGCTAACAAACACAAAAAACAAAGATCTGGCCCCAGGAGGGTTACCTATGGACTCGAGGGGCCTACTACCTGCTACGTGATTTTATAATGGTAGACCCCAAGGGGTTAGCATAATGAGAAACTCTCATAAGATTGTTGCGCAGATCGGACCATTCTTCTATCCCCGCTGTAAAAGCTACTGCTTAACGATAACCATTTCACGGACGGCCGAAGAGGCCCCGGGGCCAAATTCCGCGGAGGCTTCTATGTTTTTCCAGTTGTCGCGGAACCATTGGATAGTGTTCCCAAG
Source organism: Acetomicrobium sp. S15 = DSM 107314 (assembly GCF_016125955.1). Taxonomy (NCBI): domain Bacteria; kingdom Thermotogati; phylum Synergistota; class Synergistia; order Synergistales; family Acetomicrobiaceae; genus Acetomicrobium; species Acetomicrobium sp. S15 = DSM 107314. The sequence continues at coordinate 484 of NZ_JADEVE010000325.1, forward strand.
TCCTTCCTCGAAAGTCATCTTTGGTTCATATCCTATAAGCTTGTTAGCAAGTTCAATTGAGGCCAAAAGCCTTTTCTTTGTGTCCCACTTCCTGCGAGAGGCAAAATGAATTCCTGCCTTGTTCCCCACGAGCTCGTTAATCATATTGGCCAAATCGATTATCCTGATTTCACGACCAGCGGCGAGGTTAAAAGATTCACCTATTGCCTCCTCGAAATACCCGGCTCGCAGAAGCCCATCGACAAGATCGCCCACATAGGTAAAGTCACGCGTTTCCTCACCTGTGCCTGTTATTGGAAGTGGTAACCCTTTCATAGCCCAATAAATGAAATTGGGAATCACATTTCGGTATTGACCAGGTACCTCACCCGGACCATAAGAGTTGAAGAATCGGGGCTTAACCGCCGGGAAGTCGTAATGATGGTGGAAAAAGTTACAATAAAGCTCCCCTGACATCTTAGTGATTTGGTAAGGCGAACTAAGGTGCATGGTCACGAAATCCTCTTTCAAAGGTAGTGGCATTTCGCCCCCATAGATAGCACATCCCGAAGAAGCGTAAACGAACCGCTCTACACCTGCGAGGACGCTGTACTCAAGCATTCGCAAGGTGCCCATGCCGTTAACCATAAGATCGCGTTCGGGATGATCCACCGAGTTTTGGTTAGCGAAGAAAGCAGCAAGATGAAACACGATCTGTGGACGCTCAAAGAAAACTCTCTTAATCATAACTTCGTCGAGAACACTACCTTTGACGAATAAAACATTAGAAGTCGATGGGACATTCCACAGCTGCCCTGATGAAAGATCGTCAAGGATTATCACTTGAGCTCCCAACTCCACTAAAGCTTGCGAAAGGTTTGACCCAATAGCTCCAGCTCCGCCCGTTACCAAAACGGTTTTACCCTCATAAAATTCTTTATAGTTTTCCACCATTATCACCCCTACACCTTTTAGTTAAATCCTACCATAAAAAGTTATTCCACTGTAGTCCCTGCACCTGCCAAAAGCTGTATATACTGGTCTATACACTTTTCCTTATCAAAATGCTCTTCAGCATACAGCCGCCCCTTTCTACCCATCTCTCCTCTAAGGTTAGAGTCAGAATAAAGCTCAAAAATTGCCCTCGCCAAAGCATCATAATCTCCTGCATCCGCCCAAATTCCGGCCTTAGATTCTTCTAAAATCCTTTTGGCGTCGCTTGTCGCAGGCGTGCTACAAATTGCAGGACGCTCTACTGCCATTATACACTGCAGTTTTCCCGGCACCACCGGAGTTCGTAAGCTTTTAACGAGGGTAACCAAACACGCGTCAGAGGCCTGCAGGAGTTCTATATACTCCTCTTCTGGTAGATGAGGGAGAAAGTGCACGCTTTTCAAGCCCAAATCTTGGGAGAGTTTTTTAAGTTTTGGCAGCTCTACTCCGCTTCCAGCGAGCACCAAAGCAAAATTTCTAATTTCCTTTTCTAAAGGCGCGGCTGCTTTCAATATATCGTCCACTCCTTGAGCAAACCCCATAACGCCAGCATAAGAAACAACGAAAGAATCCGCAAGTCCGAGGCGCTCCCTCAAAGAGTTCTTTAAAGGCCCCGGCCTATATTTTTCGAGGTCCACCCAATTGGGAACCACGTAAGCCCTGTCCTCAGCCACGCCATGTTCAATCACATACTTGCGGTTTCCCTCAGAGTGGACAGTAATAAAATCCGCATATCGGTAGGCCCACCGTTCTATCCAGCGAGCTAAAGAAATCAAGAGGGGGTTTTTAAGCAACCCAAGGTCTATCACCGATTGGGGATAGAGATCCTGGACATTTACAATGGATATGCCCTTCCACTTTTGGGCGAGCTTAATGCCCGCCATCGTCAATGGAAGAGGAGGGGAATATACGATGACGGCATCATGACAGGTGAGGCGCCTACCTTTAAGCCAATACTGGAAGGCCACAAAGAAGTGCTCAAAACCCCTAAGAAGTGGAACCCGTTTAGGGAGAGAAATCATCGGAAGGCGGTAAACCTTAACTCCGTTTAGCTCTTCTTCCTCGGGGAATTTCTCTTTATCGTCAGCCACATACCGTTGAGGCATGCTTGTAATTACCGTAACGCAAAAGCTTTTTTTCTTTAGGTGCTCAGCGAGTTCTGAGAAAAGCCGTGCCGCTGAATTAAGCACCGGTGAGTAGCTAATTGTCAAAAGCAGTATTTTCCTTGGCATCTCGTTTTTAAACTCCTTATTTTTACACTTAAGGTCTTGCGCTGAAATCTATTCAATTTTATCTTTATTCATGTTAAAGGAAACCCCCATCGGTTTTCCTTCAACCAGCGACTGCTCAATGGCAAAAGTCGCCATCGTTGTTTTGACGTATTCTTCAAAAGCTACAGGTGGCGGACCACCTCGCTCGATCGCAGAAATTAAGGCTTCAAATTCCCCCTCGTATCCTCTATCGATCGACAAGAAGCTTTTTTTAACTTTACGACGCCCGCCTCTGACAAAAACGGCTTTCTTAAAGTTATCGATAAGGCCCACCGTGCCTCCGCCGAATACTTCAACTTTTTCCCTCGAATACGACTTGTCGCCCCCAGCCACATACGCAATGGAACTGATAGCGCCATTGTCCATCTTCAAAGTTATAACGACGTTGTCGCTCGGTTTGTAAGCCTTAGACTCCAATGTCTCGGCATATACACGCACCGGTACTGACCCGGTAAGAAACTGAACGAGGTCCACAAAATGACAGACCTCCCCTATTATGCGCCCTCCGCCCTGTTCTGGGTCGTGCACCCAATGATCTGACGCCACTGGCCCTGCGTTTACAGTGCAACAAACGGCAAGAGGCTCAATGATGCTTGAAAAATGCTCCTTAAGCCAACGCACATAGGGAGAAAACCGCCTGTTAAACCCAACAAACAATACTGACCCGTTTTCCTTTTGGGCTTCATCGTAAGCTTTGGCAACGATGCGCAATTGCTCCTCATTTATCGCTAATGGCTTTTCCACGTAAATGTGCTTACCAGCACGCAAGGCCTCCGTCACAAAATGGGCATGCGAACTATGGCGTGTAAGAGCTATGATGAGGTCAATCTCCGGGTCGGCGAGAAGCTCCTTATAATCTGTGGTGCAATATTCAAAGCCAAACTTTCCCCCAGCATGTCGGCCGCTGTGACCGGTAGTAGTGGCTATACCTTTAAGCCTTATATCATGCTGGCGCTTAAGCACGGGAAGGAGGGTCGTAGTCGCAAAAAGCCCTGCCCCAATAACCCCAATGCCAACTGTCTTCTTCGTTCGCTCGATAACCCTCTCTGAATATGGCTTTAATTCTACTTTCTTGTCTTTAGGCGATTCCTTTACGGCCTTTGCCGCCTCCGGATAAGTAAGCAAAACGCCGATATAAGGTTCCTTGCCCTCCAAGATGAGCTTATAAGCCTCCGCGGCCTGCTCAATGGAAAACCTATGGGTGATTAAGTGCTTCACACTAACTGCACCCTTACCGAGTTGTGCTAAAAACTCCTCCAAGTTGCGCTTGGCCGTCCAGCGGCCATAGGCAAGTGGGTAATCAACCCCCTTTTCAATATAGAGGGAGTCAAAGGCCCCCGGCCCCCAGGCGCGCGACACCACAAGTTCGAGCTCCTTATCGAAGAAGGGCTCCCGTGGAACCACAAGGTTAATAAGGCCTGTCGCCACGATCTTAGCCCGCTCCCGTGCCACTTGAGCGGCAAGTTCCAAGGGTTGATTGCTTGAGGCAGCAGCCATAATAATCACCGCATCGGCGCCTTGGGGCGCAAATTCCCGCATTGCGTCCCCTACATCGGCCTGATCAATTACCGCCCCAGCTTCTAACCCATGCTCCAAAGCCATCTGAATTTTTGCAGGGGCTAAATCTGCCCCAAATACATGGCAACCAGCCGCCCGAAGAAGCTGTGTAGCGATCTGCCCTAAAAGTCCAAGCCCGATAACCACAACCCTCGACCCCAAAGACAGTTCCGCCAGCCTAACGGCCTCTAACGCAATGCCCCCCAAGGCGACGAAGGCAGCGCTCTCAAAGTCCACACCTTCAGGGATTTTTGCACAAAAATTCTGCGGTACGCAGACTATTTCGGCGTGAGACGCATAACCACTCCCCACACAGGCCACACAATCTCCTTTAGAAAAGCCTTCAACGCCACGTCCAACATCAATGACTGTTCCGGCGGAAGAATACCCAAGCGCCACAGGGGTATCCAAACGGTTTACCGCTTGATGGTAAGCCTCAAGCACCCCTTCGGCCCTTGCCTTGGCGATGACTTGGCGAACTAAGTCAGGCCGTGCCATAGCTTTTCCTACAAGCGATTTTTTGGCCATCTCAAGCATGTGCTTTTCCGTGCCGGCGCTAACCAAAGAAGCCATACTTTGCACCACCACGAAGCCAGGCTTAACTGCCGGAGGAGACACATCGACGACGGCGAGTTCACCCGTCTTGTAGCTTTGGATAACTTGTTTCACCTAAGTTTTCCCTCCAAGACACTTTGATATAACTCCATCATTTGCTCTGCAATCCTATCCCATGTAAAATGCTCCATAACAAGGCGTCGGCCGTTAGATCCCATTTCTCCTCGTAATTCAGGGTTTTCTATAAGTTTATACAAGGCAGCGGTGAGTTGGTCAACGTCAGGATCAATTACGATGCCCGCGTTTGCTTCTGCCACCTCGGGGAAGTTACACTGGTGCGTTATGACCACTGGGAGACCGCAGGCCAACACCTCCAATATAGCCATGCTAAACCCCTCAGAGTAAGAGGGAAGTACGAAAATATCTGCTCGGCTCAATGCGGCAAGCTTTTGTTCTCCAGTAAGCATACCAGTGAAAATGCATTTATGTCTAACTTCTTGAACCTCAAGAATTTGCTCAACCTGTTTTTGGTACCCTTCGTTATCCGGCCCAGCCACTATTAACCGTATGTCGTCGCGCTCCTTGGCAATCACTCCAAACGCCTTAGCCAGGATATCAAGGCCTTTCTTGGGGTGAATGCGCCCTAAAAATAGCACGACATTCTTGCCTTTCAATTCTGGATAAAGCTTCTCTATTTCTTCTTTCTCAGGGAGCTCGCGAAATTCCTCTGGGTCTATCCCGTTAGGGATCACAACAACTGGGCTATGCACGCCAAAGGCACGGATGTCTTTTACCTCGTTTTGAACAAGAGCATGAATTGCCGCCGCCCTATTCAACATGCGTTGTTGAATAAATGCTGCGTAGACTCTTTTTTTAAAGCCCTTATAATTCAGACACCACGGGTCAAGTGCGCCACGCACGGAGACTACATAAGGTTTGTTAAACTTCTTGGCTGCACGATAGGCCGCAAAGTGAGGGTGATGCCAGATCTCATGAATATGGAGGAGATCGTAACGTTGCACTTCGCCCTGTAATGCCCTATCAAGAGCAGAGGAATGAGCTGTCCAAATCTTGGAGAGCCAGTCTTGCTTAAACAATCGAGCTTCTACGCTCTCAAAGCCTACCTCTCTTTCTGACTTCTGTGGATTATCCAGAGCAAAGACCGCTACCTCAACGCCTTTTTGCATTAATCCTTTAGTCAGACCTCTGACGCTTCGAGCAGGTCCACCCCAATTATGTGAAAGGCTGGCCGCTACATGAAGTACTTTCATTTCCTATACTCCTCCCCCACTGCTACCTTAACTGCATCTAAGAAAGCCCTCGTCAAATGTTCGATGCCAAGAATATATTCACCGATATCTTCCAGCATCGCTCTAACCTCCACTTAGCAAACCTTCGTGTGCTGCACTCTTGAGACAGAATCACTTTTGACATTTCTCAAAGGTATATCGAGTAGTTTGGGCTTTGAGTAATACTTGCTGTCCTGCTCCTGACCGAAGGAGTTCGCTTCACCCTGTCAAAAGTCTCTTCTTATTAGTCATTATGAACCGCCCCGGCTTTCCCGAAAGCTTTTTTATTTGAGTCCAGCTACAACAGCTGGTGTCTCCTGAGATTGTAATACTTTTCCTCAAAGCTTGAGGTGCGGAATATTTCCTATAGCTCCAAGAAGCCTGCTGTTATTAAACCAATTCACCCACTCCAATGTGGCAAACTCGACGTCTCTCAAGGTTATGCCACGGCCTGCGCTCTCGCGATGACCTCAGGTCTTACTAAGACCGATTACGGATTTAAGCCAAGGCATTGTCGTAAGGATCTCCTACACTGCCCACGGATAGGCTTCATTCCTGCCTCGCGCAGCCTTTTGCGTGGAGCGTATGGAAAGGTATTAAAGACCCATGGTCGCTTGAGGTGAACCAACCTCTTCGTATCTCTCCTGGCATATAGAGCCTGTTCTAAGGCATCGATTACGAGGTCCGTCTTTAAAGACCTCAAGAATTCGCCAACCTACGATGAATCTCAGCAATATGTCTATGACGAATGCAGCATATACAAACCCACTGCGCGTAGCGACATACGTTAGATCTGCCACCCACAATTGGTTAGGGCGAAGTGCAGTGAAGTTTCGACACACCAAATCTGCAGGTTTATTGGCAGATTCATCAGGGATCGTAGTCCTTATCTTCCTGCCACGAATGATCCCTTTTAGGCCCATGTCTTTCATCAGGCGCTCCACCGTGCACCTTAAGCTACTTTAATGC
>NZ_JADEVE010000326.1 GCF_016125955.1 Acetomicrobium sp. S15 = DSM 107314
GCACGGCTCAATCAGTCTGAATCAAAAACATGATTTGAAGTTTAAAGAGTTTTGTTGATTGATGCTGAATCATTTAAGAAAGAATTAGGAATTAGCTCTTGCAGCCTTAAAATTCACCGTAAGTGTTGCCTAATAACAGGAGATGAATGTTCACACCATAGCTTTTAGACTGAGGGGAAATAACACTACTCATTGATTCACTGTGTTATCTGAAGAAAGGATAGAACTGAATAGGAATGACAGCTAAAACACCACTTAAACAGAGTCCTGGCACTGAAAAGAATTAAACCTCCCATGACAAACAGACATTCAGGTACAATTAGTGGCCGCAGGTCAACAATGATCCAGATTTGCTGACAACCCAAAGTTTGCCCAGGTCGAAGCTCA
>NZ_JADEVE010000327.1 GCF_016125955.1 Acetomicrobium sp. S15 = DSM 107314
TCCGGTTGGATCCCAGAGGATCTGTTGGACCACGTCAGAAAGGTTGTCGAAGAGAGGGCGCCTAAGTCGGCCATCTTGGTGGAGGAGAGCGAATCTCTCCCATATCGGGGCACCAGAGTGCCCACATTCTTGAGGAATCTCGAGCAGCGTCATTACTCTGCCGAATAGGAGAGCGCCGGCGATGATCATAGCGATCATGCACGAGGTTCCGACAGAGCGCAAGCATACCCCGGGCAAGTCTTTGAGCGAAAGAGTTCTATAGACGACGA
>NZ_JADEVE010000328.1 GCF_016125955.1 Acetomicrobium sp. S15 = DSM 107314
CGAGCGGTCTTGTGGTGGGTAAGAGGTTCCTAATTGAGCGCATCGTTGAGACGAATTTCCCCCAACTACGGTATCGGGAGGATGCTCAAAATAGGTAGGGAAGAGTTGGTTGGTTTGCTCGTGGCTGTAGAGGAATATGTATCAATGGGTAATAGCCGTAAAAGAGAGTGGTGCGAAGGGCAAGTAGAGCGCATCAGCGATGTTCTTGCAGGATTGGCCTTTATCATAGATGCCGAAGTTGGAGCCATGTGGGGATCGATACTAACGGAAGTTTTGCCGAATATGTGGCCGTTTATGATGAGATTCTCTTTCCGGTGCTTGAGCGAACGACCGTATTGGTCTCTGCCATGCCGATAGCGGCAAATGCCTTTGTGGTAGCTAAAGGTATGGACATGGATGCCCAGTATACGGCAGAGGTCATCATGGTA
>NZ_JADEVE010000329.1 GCF_016125955.1 Acetomicrobium sp. S15 = DSM 107314
AACAACGTGGAGACCTGGGCCAATGTGCCGCCCATTATATTAAATGGCAGCGATTGGTATGCAGCGTTGGGCACGGCGAAGTCTAAGGGCACGAAGGTGTTTGCTCTCACGGGCAAGGGTCGTTGCGCCCCATGTTCTTCCAAATGGAGCTATACAATCCTCGCATCTCCTCTTGGATAAAGAGGGGCGATCGCTTCTGCCTTATCATTTGGGCAATCTCTCGCATAAACACTTCTACGCCGAGGTGTACGTCTTGAAGAAAGAAGAAGGCGGCCGACACACACCGTTCTTCACAGGGTACAAGCCCCAGTTCTACTTCAGGACCACCGACGTCACCGGCGACATAAAGCTGCCCGATGGCGTAGAGATGG
>NZ_JADEVE010000330.1 GCF_016125955.1 Acetomicrobium sp. S15 = DSM 107314
ACATCGTCTTGGTTGACCTCGGCGAATTTCACGATCTGGTCGAGGATATTCTTGTCTACGAGGAAATTTTGTCCGAGCTTGCTCTTCGTCGAATGAAGTCTTCTGGCCATATCCATATTTTGAATTAAGAAAGCTGGAAGCTTTATCGAGGCCAGCCCTATGGATGTGGAGGATTGGGCCATCGCAAGCCTCACATTTAACGACAATACGAAGGGCCTCGTCATATAAATGCACGGAAATATGCGACTACACCTTTGGCATCCCCCCAGTGGTTAATCACGAAGGCTAAACCCAGCGACTCGCTACTGCCGCAACAGACGTGCTTGGAGAAGAAAAAGTCGTTCGGCTGACCAAACCTCTGATGG
>NZ_JADEVE010000331.1 GCF_016125955.1 Acetomicrobium sp. S15 = DSM 107314
CTCGCTCCCTTTCCTCGCACGACAGGGTGTCGTTTTTCGGCTTTGTCGAAGACATAAGGCTGCTGCTGTGGGCTGCCGACGTCTTCGTCCAGCCTTCCAAGGAGCCGGAGGGATTCAGCCTGAACCACATGTCGAATGGACAATTGATGGAACGATTCTATTTATTGGCGACATAGCGCTCGATCTTGAATCAGAGCAAAAAGACAGTCAAGTAATAATCGACATTTGCACGAGGGGCGAAGACCGTGTTATTGGTCTAGGCGACAGATATGTTGCATCTATTTTGATTCCGCCGGCAAGATATGAAATGGTCGATTCTGGAGAAATAGATGAACATGAAAATCCTGTTTTTCTAAGACGAAAACTCCCGATCGACCTTGAAGCCGTAGAGCTTGTTTT
>NZ_JADEVE010000332.1 GCF_016125955.1 Acetomicrobium sp. S15 = DSM 107314
TCCCCTATCGCACCAAAGAGCCTCCCAAAGGCCGAGCGGCGCGGACAGCGTTGCCCTGTAAACCGTTTCCTTTCCTGTAGCATATCGCCAAAGGAGAGCCATCACCACCACCCCCTGGACAACAGAAGCGATGTGCCCAAACCGCTTGCCCCCATAGCCGGCAGGCCTTTCGTCCACTGGTTGCTGGATCTCCTTTCGTTTAGGGGCATAAGAAAGGCGCTTTTCCTTTTGGGGTATAAGGCCTCCGATATAATCTCGAGCTGTGGCGA
>NZ_JADEVE010000333.1 GCF_016125955.1 Acetomicrobium sp. S15 = DSM 107314
AAAAGCCCTCTCTATTGCTACCGTTTCCAGATAGCCCAAGACTGGAAGGCCAACGCCAAGAAATTTCGGAGCCACGAAGATCTCGAACAAATCGACGAACCCTTCTCTGGCGAAAGAGCTCGCTATGGACGGCCCTCCCTAATTCTGTGAGTTTTATGTGGCCTGTGGAGAGCGAGGTCACTATCACATCCCAATAGGGGAGAAGCCCCAAAGCCTTGGCCACGCCGAAGGCGCGACACATGCCTTCCTCTTCCCTGGTTTTCCACCGTC
>NZ_JADEVE010000334.1 GCF_016125955.1 Acetomicrobium sp. S15 = DSM 107314
CACCACTCCGTAACCGTGGGTGAACTCGAGGTGCAGGTTGACCCAGGTGGGGTTTTGGAGCTGGCGCAGGTCCAACTCCCTGGGAGAAAGCATCAATTGTCTTCTCTCGTCACCAAGCCCATTGCGGTAGATGGGGCAGAAGTGGGAGACGCAATTGCCGTTAGGGTGCGCCGAGTGAGAGTGCTTTCTTTGGCTACCACTTCCGGGACCGATCTGCCCCAAGAGGTTCGCTTAGCCATAAGAAAAAAAGAGTGGATAGGTCCCACGGCAGGAATGGCTAAGGGGCATGTGCAGGCAAATTTGGCCATATTGCCAAAGGATTTAGCTTATGAT
>NZ_JADEVE010000335.1 GCF_016125955.1 Acetomicrobium sp. S15 = DSM 107314
TCACTGTGGGGTTCGAGCCGGTATCCTTGGGGCCGCGCAGACTCCGCGCCCCCACAGCGGCAGCCGTGGGGTGCGGTTATCTGCTGCTTTCCATGGAGAACAAGGTCAATGCGTCCTCTTGAAGGCAAGCGCGTCTTCTGAGGGCTATGAGGTTGGGGATATAGTAGGTAAGAAGGGAATAGAGAAATTTTGCGAGGCGAGGCTTCGCGGGAGGCCCGGCGGTGAGATCGTGGAGGTAGACGCAATGGGGAGGCGCGTTGCCTTTTACGGGGCCGTCAATTCGCTCTCTCAGGTTGCGATAAAGGTCGCTTCTCCGGGCGTCCCCGACTTTTACCAGGGTACAGAATTGTGGGATCTCTCTTTGGTGGATCCCGACAATCGCAGGCCTG